>JADFNY010000118.1 GCA_022563115.1 Acidobacteriota bacterium
CACCGCTTCCGCCCCCACCGCCTCGGCCGCCACCGTCGAAGCTGCCGCGCTGGGTGGAAAAATCGCCGCGACCACTTCCTTGCCCGCGATCTCCGCCGGAACTTCCGCGCTCGCCTCGGCCACCACGGTCGCCCGAACCGCCATGGTTTCCGAAGTCACCGCGCGCACCGACATCCCCTCGCCCCGCGCCGCCGATATCACCGCGGCCGCGTCCGAAGTCGCCGCCGCCGAAGCCGTCATCGCCCGACAGATTCAACCCGAGCATGCGCTTGACCTCCATCGCGTCGCTCGGGGTGCGCACCGCCTCGTTCGGAACGGTCAACACTCCCGGCTTGCGGCGTACGACGATCGACACGTCGGCGTTCATCCCCGGCAATAACTTGCCGTCGGTATTGTCGATCTGCGAGAGCACCGGAAACGTTGTTACGGACTGCTGCACGACCGCCTGCGGCTCGATCTTCATCACCTCGCCGAGAAACCGCTCGTCGGCCAACGCCTCGACCTTGCTCTCCACCGAGAGCCCCGGGTGAACCTGCCCGATGTCGACCTCGTCGACCAACGTGCGGATCTCCAGTCGCGACAGGTCGGCCATCTGCACCAGTATCGTGCCGCCGGAAACGTTGTTCGTGCTGGAGGCGATGATCTGCCCCTCTTCGACGGTCTTGTTGAGAATGGTGCCCGCCGACGGGGCGCGGACGGTCGCGTCGGCGAGCCGCTCCTTGGCGAGATCCAGCGTTGCCTCGGCGCGAAGCAGTTGCCCCCGGGCGTTGCTGAAGTCTTGCTGGCTGAATTCGAGGTCGTTCGCAGAGATCAGGTCCTGCTCGAAGAGCGTCTGCGCCCTTTCGTACTGATTCCTGCCGATGTCGAGACCAACCACGGCGCTCTCGTAGTTGGCCTGAACCTGTTTGAGCTCCTGATCGAGGATCTTGGTGTCCACCTGGGCGATGAGATCACCGGCCTCGATGAAATCGCCCACCTCAACCGGCATCTCGAGGATCTCGCCGGACGCCTTCGACTTGATCTCGACGATCTTGATGGGCCGCAGCACACCGGTTGCCTCGACGCTCACGGTGATATCCCGCACCGCGACGATGGCCGTCGGCAGTTCGCCGAGCCCGTCGTCCTCTTCCGTCGGCATGTAGATCCGGTAGGCGTACCAGCCGCCGACCGCCAGCCCCCCCAGTAACGCGAGCTTCACCGACGTCTTGATCAGCTTGATCAGGCGCTTCTTCACACTCGTCTCCCGTATTCGTGGACTTCGTGGCGAAGCCTCTGGCTAGGAGGACTTGGGGAGAACCTCGGGATGCGTCGTGGGGACGCCACTAGGGTGCCGTTTTTCGACCGCACTTTCAAGACCGCGCCGCCGCCTGTATCTACGGGGTTGAATGGGTTAAAAATGTCGCATGGGAATCGTGATGAGAACGATGCTGGTGGCGCCGCTCGTCGCCACGCTGGTGGCGCCTACCTGCGAAGTTGCGCCGACCGGCCGGGAAACAGCACCGGGCCTCCAGCTCGGCTATGAGATCGTCGGCGAGTACCCGCACGACTACCGGGCTTTCACGCAGGGACTCTTCTGGCACGCCGGATACCTGTACGAGGGAACCGGCCAGCGCGGTGAGTCGCAGCTTCGCAAGGTCGACATCAAAACCGGCGAGGTGACCCAACAGGTTTCGCTGGACAACACAATCTTCGGGGAGGGCATCGCTCTGCTCGACGGCCGCATCTTCCAGCTCAGTTGGTTGGCGAAGCGCGGCTTCATCTATGACGTCGACAGCTTCGAGCTGCTCGGAGAGTTCCACTACGACACCCAAGGGTGGGGCCTCACCACCGACGGGCGGCACCTGATCATGAGCGACGGCTCAGAGCACCTGTCCTTCTTGGATGCCGACACCCTGCAGGTAGTCCGCACGCTTCGTGTCTACGAAGACGGCCGCGGCGTCAGAAATCTCAACGAGCTCGAGTACATCGATGGCCTCCTGTACGCCAACGTCTGGCACAGCGATGACATCCTCCGCATCGATCCCGACTCCGGTGAGGTCGTCGACCGTATCGATTTTTCGGGCCTCATGGCCGACCGGCGGCCCGCCGACTCCGAAGCCGTGCTCAACGGCATCGCCTACAACTCGAACAACGGCCATCTGTACGTGACCGGGAAACGGTGGCCGAAGTTGTTCGAGATCCGGCTGGTCACCAGGTAGATGCTCATGCCCGGCTTCGGGACCCTCGTGTCAGCGCCGTAGCTCTTCGATCTTCGCCCGCATCTGCGCCGCGTCGGGCGCGTTGGGCATCGCCTGAAGATAGGCCGCGAGGTGCTCGATTGCTTCGGCGCGGGCGCCGGTGTCGGCGAGTGCGAGGCCGAGGTTTTGATGGGCGGGCGGGAAGTTAGGCTGGATCTCGATGCTGGCACGCAGGTGCGGAATGGCCGCGTCGACCTGGCCGGCAAGCCGGAGCCCGTAACCGAGCAGGAAGCGCCCGTTGGCGTTGTTGGGGTCGATCTCGACGGCACGCTCGAAGCTCTCGATCGCCCGTGGGATCTCGCCGCCCATGGCGTAGGCCCTGCCCAGGTCGAGCAGCCCGAGGGCGTTGTCGGGCTCGATCGACTGCAGGCGTTCGAGCACACTCCGGGCTTCGGCGGGTTGGTTCTGCTGCAGGTATGCCTGGCCGAGAACACCCAGGGCCACGACCAGCATCTCGCCGGCAACGTCGGAATCGGCGAAGACGTCCACCACTTCGAGCATCGGCCCCACCGCGCCCGGCAGGTCGCCAGACTCGTAGGCCCCGAAGCCACGCCCGTAGGCATCGCGCGCCCTCTCGACATCGCCGCTGACCATCACGATCGTGCCAAGATCGTTGCCAGCCACGTGCAACGAAACGATCTGCTCACGCGGCACGTAGCCGTCTTTCTCGAAGCGAACGCGGTATTGGATTTCGGGGTACAAGCCCGGGTGCAAGAAGGTGCCGTCGTCTTTCGTCCGAATATCCGCCTGCGACACCGAGCGGGTGGCCTGCTGGTTCTCGGAGAACCCACCCCCGGGATTGATCTGGCCGCCGGCCGTGCGGTCGATCCGATACACGACGACGCTGACGCCGGGCAGTGGATTGCCGTCCTGGTCGATGACGATGCCCGAGGCGAGCGCCTGGCGTTGGGCGGCGCTCGCCGTGGACGGGACGAGGCTGGCCACGACGAGGAGGACGAAGGCGACCTCGGTCATCCGTCGGAATCTCATGGCGACATTCTAGCCACGATCGAAAACGGGCGTCCGGGGCCGCGTCGGCTTCCTACCAACCCGTTACCATGGGAGCGCTGGCGCAACGTTCAGGTCGTTTACCGCCCCACAAATGGTGGTACACCTGCAGAGGGAGTTGCGGGCGAGGTCAAGGAAGGTGATGTTGTGACATCGTCGAGGAGCCCTGACGCCGAGATCGCCCGCAACTCCCTCTGCCCTTTCGGGTAGCGACGGGACGGCGCGTCTTCTGTGTCGCGGCTCCTCAACGATGCACCCCGCATCGGATCGTCGCCGCTCCGTGAATCCGCCTCCGTCGCGCTCGCTACAGGTGTACCACCATTTGTGGGGCGGAGCACTAGGAATGGATGATGAACCGAGCGCCCCCGCCCCGCCAAAGAGAAACGCCCCACCCGGAACGAACCAGGCGGGGCATTTCGGTTCCAGCTAGAAAAAGCTAGACGGTGCGAACGTTCTCAGCCGACAGGCCTTTGGGGCCCTCGGTGACATCGAACTCTACGGTCGCGCCTTCGGCCAACGACTTGAAACCATCACCCTGAATAGCGGAGTGATGCACGAAGACGTCTGCTCCACCCTCTTGCGAGATGAAGCCGAAGCCCTTGGCGTCGTTGAACCACTTGACAGTACCTGTGGCCATTGTTTCGGCCCTCCTTCTGAATGAAACATCAACATGTAGCCGCTTACCGACAGAAGGTATTCCTAGGGCACAAAACAAAGCCCGCCGTGCTTCATGGCGGGTGCCGCTGGGTATCCGTCCTAAAGCAAACTACAACCATGGACAATTATACCAGCCTGCCCCGGAAGTCCGTCTACCCGATTCGCGAGAATTTTTGCGCACCCGTCGGTCGCGTGTCGGCCCGTTTTCGCCCCGTTACCACACCTTCCGTGACCGCATGCCGACGACGATCAGGG
Source organism: Acidobacteriota bacterium (assembly GCA_022563115.1). GTDB lineage: Bacteria > Acidobacteriota > UBA890 > UBA890 > UBA890 > UBA890. Next base: position 4,158 of record JADFNY010000118.1, read on the forward strand.
CGACGATCAATGGCCCCCCGACGTCGCATCGCCACGCTACTGATATCCGTGGTACCGGCGCCGGCCGGTGCCGGCGGCTCCCCCAGGCGGCTGCCAGCGCCCGGACTCGACGTCGAGCCAGCGATCGATCAGTCGCGTCGAGTACTCGTCGAAGGTGCCCGCCGCATCCGGTCGCTCGCGTAGCAGCTCGAACATGACCTGCGAATATGCCGTGCGGTCCCGACAGCCCCTCCATGTCGTGCACCACCAGGACACGGATCCCCTCCGAAGTGTCGAGGTCCACGTCGACGATCTGCCACGGCTCGCCTGCTTGGGTGGCAGCCGCCAGAGGGTTGCTCGGGCACCGTCTCTTCGATCGCCGCACAGGCAAGCGTTGCGAAACTTGCCGCCACAAGCGATACCGCCAGTCGTCGCGCCATCCGAATGCCTCCTCACCGGCCCCCACCGGGTTGTCAATTCCCTGCAGGTCAGTCGACGGCCCCGACGTACACACGGTGGATCCGCCTGGGGAAGCGCTTCACGTTCGCCTATAATCTGCGAAACATGCACGACCCGGCCCGAGCCCGGTAGTCTCAAGCCATGATCCGACGCCCGTTTTTCCTGACCATCTTACTCGTGGGGCTGAGCGCCAACGCCTTCGCCCAGCGACCCGACTTTTCCGGAAATTGGGAGCTGGATCGCAGCGCCAGCCGCATCACGACGCCCTACGGTCTGGCGGGACTACGCGGCTCCGCACCCGACCACCTCTACATCCAGCAAACTTCAGACCAGACGATCATCCTCGCAAGCCGGCTGCCGGGGGCTCTGGCGCGGTCGTACCAGTTCGACGGCCAGACTTGGCTACCGGCGATCGAAGGCGACCCGACCAAGATATTGATGAAATCGCGCGTGCGGGGACTCTCGCTCATCTCGACGGGCGCCGGCAGGGTGGGAGGAGAGACCGTCAGCGTGCGGGAAACCCTCACGATGAACCCCTCCGGCCGCACCATCACGCTGCAGGTCACGACGACACGCCCGACCGGCGCCGAAACCAACACCCTCGTCTACCAACGCGCCGGCGGCCGCGAGCAGGAGGCAACCACGATCTTTCGTTCGGCTCAAGCGAAGCTGTTCGAGAGTGTGCCGATGCCCTCGATGACGATTTCGACCGTCGCCCCCGACTCTATTGTCAACGTCCCCGAGGCAGTACCGCAGGAAATGATGTCGCCGGCAAACAACGTCACGTCGCGAGAGATGCGGCAGACGAGATCACGCGGCGAGTAGAAGAGGTCGCTTGCCGGGTAGTCCTGCCGCAGCTCACCATCGACCAGCCCCTGGATCCGCAGCGTTTTCGGCTCGACGCCGGTGGCGATGACCGGGCCGAACGGCCCGAACGTGTCGAAGCTCTTCGAGCGGCACCATTGCGGGAACGTATCGTCGGCGCGCAGCACAACCGGTGCCGTCACGTCGTTGACGCACGTGTAGCCGAAGATGACGTCATCGACCTCGCTCTCGGAGACATCGACGCACCGGCGGCCGATGACGACACCGAGCTCCGCTTCGAAGATGATCCGTCCGTCGTGCGACTTCGGTCGCACGATGGTGCCGCCCGGCGACAGGAAGCAGGACGGGGGCTTGAAGAAATAGAGGGGCTCGTCGGGCTTCGTGCGGCCCTGCTCCGCCGCGGCGGAAGCGATGTTGTTCCACAGGCCGATCATCACCGTCGGATCGCAGGGGATCAGCACCTCGACGGCGTCGAGGGCCACTTGATCACCGGTCAGCGCCCGCTTTGCGAACATGTCGCCCTCGTAAACGCTGATGCGCTCGCCGTCGAGGGTGCCGAAACCGATGCGGCCTTCGACCTTGAAGCGAATCCAGCGAGCCATACTCAAGCCGACGCCTTCGCGGCGCGGCGGCGACCGTGCAAAACACGCTCGGTGTACCCGTTGGGCTCTTCCCTGCCCTTGAACACCAGATCGAGCGCCGCCTGGAACTCGCCGCTGCGGTCGAAATTCGCGGCCATCGGCGCGTAGTGCGGATCACCGGCGTTCTGCTCGTCGACAACCTCCGCCATCCTCTGAAAGGTGGCAACCACTCGATCCTCGTCGACGATGCCGTGGTGGAGCCAGTTGGCGATGTGTTGGCTCGAGATGCGCAGCGTGGCGCGATCTTCCATCAGGGCGATGTCGTTGATGTCGGGGACCTTCGAGCAGCCTACCCCCTGTCCCACCCAGCGCACCACGTAGCCGAGAATCCCCTGGGCATTGTTGTCGAGCTCGGCCTGGATCTCGTCGTCGCCCAGGTCCCGATCGCCGAGCAGCGGCAGCGTCAGGATCTCGCTCAGCGCGGCGCGTTCGCGACCAGCGAGCCGCGCCTGAACCTCGGGCACCGCGACCTCGTGGTAGTGCATGGCGTGCAGCGTCGCCGCGGTCGGCGACGGAACCCAGGCCGTGTTGGCCCCGGCACGCGGGTGCCCGACCTTGGTTTCGACCATCGCCGCCATCTCATCGGGCGCCGCCCACATGCCCTTGCCGATCTGTGCCGCGCCCGGCAGTCCGCACTCGATGCCGATATCGACGTTCCAGTCCTCGTACGCCAGCATCCACGGGCAGTTCTTGATCTCCGGCTTGGGGATCATCGGGCCAGCTTCCATGCTGGTGTGAATCTCGTCCCCGGTGCGGTCGAGAAACCCCGTGTTGATGAAGATCACCCGATCCTTGGCGGCGCGGATGCACTCCTTGAGGTTGACCGTGGTGCGGCGCTCCTCGTCCATGATGCCGATCTTGATCGTCCGGGCGGGCAAGCCGAGCGCCTCCTCGATGCGACCGAACAGCTCGACGGTAGCGGCGACCTCATCGGGGCCATGCAGCTTGGGCTTGACGATGTAGACGCTGCCGGCGCGGCTGTTGCTCACCGACCCGAGGCTTTTGAGGTCGTGCATCGCGGCGAACACCGTCAGCATCCCGTCGAGGAAACCCTCGGGAACCTCTTCGCCGTCGGCGGTCACCACCGCGTCGGTGTACATGTGGATGCCGACGTTGCGCACCAGCAACAGGCTCCGCCCCGGCACCGTGAGCTCACCGCCTTGCGGATCGAGGTAGGTTCGATCGGCGGCGAGCTTGCGGGTCATCTCGCGGCCGTTCTTTACCAACCTCGCCTCCAGCGTACCGTTCATGATGCCGAGCCAGTTGCGGTACACGACGACTTTGTCGGCGGCATCGACGGCGGAGACCGAGTCTTCGCAATCCTGGATGGTGGTGATCGCGCTCTCGAGTAGAACGTCCTTGACGCCGGCGCGGTGCACCGCTCCCACGGCGTGCTCCGGATCAATCTGAATCTCGATGTGGAGCCCGTTGTGGCGCAGGAGGATCGCCGCAAGCCGCTCGTCGTCGAGGTGGTAGCCGACGAATGCGGACGGATCATCGAGGCCGGTCTCGGCGCCATCGGCGAACCCACACGTGAGCCTCCGGCCGCCGTCGGCGCCGTCCGCGCCACCGAGCGTGAACGCGACGACGTCGGCATAGCTGCGCTCGCCGAGCGGAACCGCGTCGTCGAGAAACCTCTCGGCCCGCGCCACGACGCGCTCGCCACGCACCGGATTGTACGACGTACCGATCTGGGCCCCCGCGTCTTCGGAGATCACATTGGTTCCATACAGCGCGTCGTAGAGGCTTCCCCAGCGGGCGTTGGTCGCATTCAGCGCGTAGCGCGGGTTGTCGACCGGAACCACGAGCTGGGGGCCGGCGATCGACGAGATCTCGGGATCGACCGACGCCGTCGTAATCTCGAAATCGTCTCCCTCGGCCACCAGGTAGCCGATCTCGAGGAGAAAGGCGCGATATTCATCTTCATCGATGGCGGCGCCGGCGTGCCCGCGGTGCCAGGCGTCGAGCCGCTCCTGCAGGGCGTCGCGCGTCTCCAGGAGGGCGCGGTTTTTCGGCGCCAGGTCGGCGACGATCTCATCGAACGACGCCCACACAGCGTCGGCGTCCCGTCCCGTGCCCGGTGCGATCTGGTCGCGAACGAGCTCGTACAAGGAATGATCGATTCTCAGATTACCAACGGCTACACGATCGTCAGGGTCGGTCATGCTCGGTGTGGGTTCTCTTGGTGTCGGTTCTCGGGGCGATAACTGTTTGCGCGACGCCAAGCCTGCCCGAGAGCTTAGGAAAAGTCCATGCCGAAACGGGCCTCCTGGGAGGACAGTTGACACTACGCGTAGAATCGACGCGCCTTTCTCGTGACCCCGACGGAGAACGCAACGATGAATCGCCTCGCAGTGCTGGTATTGGCAGTGTCGATGCTCGGAGGATCCGGAGCCGCGCAGTTCACCGAGGTCGGGACGCTGAATTCCCCGACCTCCGGGTCGCCCGAAGCGCAGCGGTACTTCCTGAGGGGGGTGGCGATTCTGCACAGCTTCGGGTGGAAGCAGGCGATCGTCGAGTTCCGAGCGGCGCAGGAGATCGAGCCCGACTTCGCCATGGCCTATTGGGGGGAAACCCTCTGCTACAATCACCCGCTTTTTGTCGAGCAAGACGCCGACTCGCCGCGTGAGGTGCTCTCACGCCTGGGGTCGAGCCGCGAAGAGCGGCTGGCCAAGGCGCCGACGGAGCGCGAGAAGGGCCTGCTCGGCGCCGTCGAAACCCTGTGGGGCGAAGGCGAGTGGCGCGATCGCCGGGTCGCGTACGCCGAGGCGATGGGCCGCCTGCACGAGCAGTATCCCGACGACGACGAGATCGCCACGTTCTACGCCGTCTCGCTATTGTCCGCCTCCGCCGCCGTGGGGGACGACACTTTCCGCTACAAGATTCGGGCCGGGACGATCGCGCTCGACGTCTTCAACCGCAACCCGAACCATCCCGGCGCGCCACACTACGCCATCCACTCGTTCGACGATCCGGTCCACGCGCCGCTGGCACTGGAGGCGGCGCTGCGCTACGCGGAGATCGCACCCGCGGTGTCGCACGCTCGCCACATGCCGACCCACATCTTCATCCAGCACGGCATGTGGGACCTGGTCTCCAGGCACAACCAACATGCCTACGAGGCCGCCCGGGCGCTGTGGGAACCGGGCGACAGCGTCGCTGACACCGTCCACTCGCTCGACTGGGGTCAGTATGGGGATCTGCAGCGCGGTGACTACGAGAAGGCCCGGTTGTGGATCGAGCGGCTCGAGATGGTCACCGAG
>JADFNY010000119.1 GCA_022563115.1 Acidobacteriota bacterium
GGATCGTGTTGAACTGTTCCTCGGAGACCTGGGGGCCTTGCGTCGTTGCGTTGTCGAATGGATCACCTATGACCTGCTTCCCGGCATGCCTGGTCACGATGTCCATCACCGACTCATAGGCGGCCTCCTCCACGAACAGGCGCGAACCGGCACAGCAACACTGCCCCATGTTGAAGAACAGCGCGTCGTAGGCGAACCTGGCGGCCGCCTCGATATCCGCGTCGGCGAAGATGATGTTCGGGCTCTTGCCGCCCAGCTCCAGGGTCACGCGTTTGAGGTTCGATTCGGCCGCCGTCTTCATGATCTCCGGCCACGTAACAAGGAGCACGTTGCCGACGAGCATCTGTTTCAAGTGCTCCCCTTCTCCGGTCGATTTCGAAAGGATGAGCATGGCGATGGCGGCAGCGCTCACATAGGTGATCCCTATAAAGGCTTCTTGGGCGACCTTCTCGTGGCGCATGCGAGTCAGGGCGAAGACGGCGGCTCCAACGACCGTAAATCCCAGGGAGAAGGAATAGACCATTAGGTCGTCTTCGGGAAGTCGCGCATCATAACCGAGGAGATAGGCGTAGGTGGCCCCCAAGGCCGCAATCTGAGCCATTGCCAGATCCACGAAAATGACTTTGCGGGCGAGCACGTGGAGCCCTAGATAGCCATGAATCCCGGCGATGACCAAGCAAATCACCAACGGACCAAGCATCCAGCCAATTTCGCCGATCCCGATCATGGCCTACGAACCCTCGCTAAGGGCAGCGACCATATGCTCCAGAATCGTGTCAATGAGCTGAAAGTAGTCGTCCGTGCCGGGCTCGCCCCCTACTTGGCTTGGCAAGACAACCACCCGGGCGCTGGTTCCCCTGGCGATGGCGTTGGGTAGCCCCGGGTCGTAGAAGTTGTCCACGAGGATGAGACTAACTCCCTCGTTCCTGATTCTTTCCGTGATCTCACGCTGGTAACGGGGTCCCGGCGGGATCCCTGGCTTCTCCTCGATGGTCCCAACGAGTTCGAGGTCGAGGAGCTGACAGAGATACACCCACACCTTGTGGTATTCGACTGCCTTTTGGCCCCGCAGGGGCGCAGCCATTTGGAGCCATCCTCCTAGTTTCGTGATGAGCTTCTCGCCCCCTACTTCTTGTTGTTCCAGCCAGTCAAAGAGCTCGCCATCCATGGCCAGACGGCCTAGCTTCCGGCTTCCGACAAGCCTCAGCAGCTCTTCGCCAAAGAGCTCGCGATCGATGCGGTCTTCGAACTCGTCCAGTCGTTCCCCGAAGTAGTCGCTATCTGAGGGATAGGCGCGCGTCAGCGCCCGCGTGATGTTGGCAGCCATCATTTTGGCCCGTAGAGGATCTAGCCAGAGGTGAGGATTGCCTTCGGGGTGGAGATCGCCTTGAGCACGCGTCGGGCTGTCCGGCACCTCCTCCTTCGGAACGCCGATCGACGTCGTCACGCGGCCGGGCGCGCCGCGGGTGATACGAGAGTTGCCCGAGCCGTCGGCCACGCGATCAACCCAGCGGTCTTGCAACATCCCGATCTCGAAAAGAAGCTCGGCCTGGCGCACTCTGTTCATCAAGTAGGGTGTCGGGGAAACGAAGTGGGGGTCTTCGTCGGGGCGAGCGAGACTCGTGATCTCCAACTTGTCACCGCCTACTTCCATTACGAGGGCCGAAATGGTCGGCAATGTTGCCACCACCTTTTTCTTCTCACTGCTATCCTGCGCGACTGTCGGGGAAGCCAACATCAGCGCCAGGACGACGAACCAGAAGCACGTGCGTGTTGACATTCTGCTGCTCTCCATGTGATCAGTCATCGGCTTACCCAGTACGGCTCCGTGGGATGCACACCGAAAACGAAGTTGAGCTCGAACAAGAATGTGTTCAACCCATCCCTTTCCGCCACATCACTCATCCGGTGTTCGAAACCAAGACGGAACCGCAAGAATTCCGAGGTGTAGTGGGTGAGGTAGGCCGACCAATTGCGGTCTCTTATACGTTCGTCGGCCAGCGCCTGTGTGTAATCGTAGCGGCCACCCAAGTAGATATTTCTCGTTGGCTGGTACTGGCCGAAGAGGTAGAAGCCAAGCGGGGTTTCAGCCGCCAGCTCGGGCCGCTCGATCGAGGCGTAGAAGAACTCTCCGCCGGCCACGAAAGATCTCCACTGCCCGAGGCGGCCAGGTTTCCATGTGTAGGTGAAATCAGCGGCAACCAGCTGACTTCTCAAGCTGCCATCAAGATTGGCGGCGCCGTTCAAATATGAGCCCCCGAGCTCGAACGCTTGACTGTCGTTGAGCCTCTGATACCAGCTCTGGTGGGTATAGAAGATTGGATTCTTTCCTTCGTTTCCTCTCGTGACCGCCAGATTTCCGCTCCACGCTACACCGAACTGTGACACGAGCGTAGCGTTCTCTGAAGGCGACGGAAGGAAGAAGTCGGTGTTGATGCCAGTCGCCTGAAACCCAGCCTCTGCGAAGACACCGAGTCCTTCGGTTCCCAGAAAGGTCGCCACCGGAAGCGGCCGAGTAGTCCACATCAAGTCGTGGAAATGAATCAAGTTGTTTTTGCCGATTTCCGGTCGATACTTTCCGATCTTGAGCTTCAATCCGCCGGGCAAGCTGCTTAGCCGGGGGATGCCCTTCAGCAGCACGTACGCTTCCTCGACGTCTGCCTCGAGTGCCCCGTTAGGCGTCTCTGCTTCGAGCGGTATTGCAAGGAAAGCGTCTGCGTATGGATCGACGGCAGCGCGCAACTCAAACTCCGCGGCTCGGAGCATGAACTGGTCATCGATGCGATCGCCCTCCGGGCTGACCACAGGCTTGCTATCCAATCGTCCTGCAGCGTTGCCAAACATGGTGAGCGCGGGCGTGAACACCAGTGGAGCAATGGTCCGCCGGTTGTTCTCAATCTCCTCCATGAGCTCCTGTCGGTCCTCCGCCTGGCGCTCTTCGAGCCGCTCAAACTCCTCTTCGACCGCCGGCGGAAGCTGTCCGACTTGAAGCTTGGCCTCCTCCATCGCTGCTAGCTGCGTCTCGAGCATTTCGAGCCGCGAGTGCATTGACATGAGATCCGCCTGCAGACCGGTCACAAGCTCGCGCAGGGCTGTCACCTCTTGGCTTTGCTCTTGCCCTTGCGGGTTGTCCACCGCCTGCGCCGCGAAGAGTGGTGGCGCCATCAGACAGACGCCGACTGTGACGACACCGAGGCACAAGGCCAACCGGTGGATCGGGTACTCGAAGTGGCGTTTTCTCTGTAGAAGAGCCTCAAACATGATGTCCTTCTGCCTCCACGTGGATGCGGCACATCAAGGGGCTATAGCAGGGAGCAAGAACAGCACCCGCTGGCGCAGGCGATCTGCGATGGACCGCCGGTCCGCCAACGCCCCTGGCGTCCATCGCGTTTTCTAGAGCAGCGGAGGCGCGCGAGCGACGCGCCGAGCTCGGTTGCTTGTTGATCGTCTTGGGGCAGCGTGTGCGCGGCGCCGACGCTCGTGTAAGCAAGCCGACGGCAATCGCGACGACGATGACCGCGTAGCGGAAGTGTCTCATCGTGCAATCCTCGTGTTCGTTTTCTCTTGTTCGCTCATGTGAATGGCGGGACCACGTCCAGCGATGGACGGGCAGCGTTCTTGGCTGCCGAATGAGTGGCGGGGCGGTTTGCCTCGCCGGAGTCAGGAAGACTCGCTCAGGAGATCGAGGTGAGCGCCGGAGGGCCCCGATAGCTCAGCGAAGGCGAGAGCGCCTCGGCTGTCCAGTCGGTCTCGCTCGGGGCGAGGACCGTCTGTTGTGGCACGTTGCAAGAGATGGCCGGGATCGAGGTGAACGATCCGGAAAGGTGCAGCGTCTGGCAGAGCCTGCAGCTTTGATCCGCGCTCTCCGAGTGGGAGTGAACGTAGGATGCGCCAACAGAGAAGACGAAAAGCAGTCCGACTACAAGCGCCGCCAGCCTCTGCGTTGTCTTGCTGTTCATCATGGGTTGTGGTTGGCGGAGGTTTGCTTCCAAGAAGAAGGTTAGGGGCTGCGTGAGAAAGGTGTCAAGGCCGCAGGCATTCACGCCTGTCGGGTCGCCGGAGCAGCGGTGATTCGGCGGTCAGACGATCCGGCCGGACCCGGCACTCGGGGTAAGATCGCCGCATGACCATCGCCGAACGACTCGTTGACCACCAGCCCCCGCCGCGCGCTGATTCGGGAAACGCGGCTCGAACCGTCGAGGTAGTTTGCGGATCGAGCGGCTGTCGCGCCGCCGCTGAGGCCGGAGGTGTCGCGGTGATGGTCGATGCGCTGCGCGCCTCGGCGACGATTACCTCGTTGATGGCGGCCGGGGCCAGCCGCGTTTGGGTCGCCACCGAGGTCGAGCAGGCGCACGCCATGAAGGAACGCCTCGGCGACGCGTTTCTGGTCGGCGAGCGGGAGGGATTTCCCCCGCCGGGCTTCGACGTCGGCAACAGTCCCCGCGGCGTCATGGACCTGTCGCTGGAGGGCCGCGACGCCGTGTTCACCTCGACGACCGGTGCGGCGCGTCTCGGTCAGCTCGAGGGCACCGCGCTGGCTTTGGTCGGTTCCCCGGTGAACGCGGGGCTCGTTGCCCGAGTTGCCGCCGAGCGGGCCGGAGAGCGGCCGGTGTTTTTGATATCCGCCGGTTTGCGGGGCAGCCCGGGGGGCACCGAAGAGGACTGGATCGGGGCGGCGCTGATCGCCGAACGGCTGACCGATCACGGCTTCGAATGGGTCAACCGCGGCGGCGACGACGATGGCTACTGGCCTTACCTGCTCGACGGGCCGAGCGTGCGCCAGGGCTTTTTTGACGGCGCCCACGGGCAGGTACTGGTCGATATGGGGCTCGCCTCGGACATCGAGGACTGCGCCGCAATCGACTGGATCGATGCGGTCGCGGCGGTCGCCGGGTATCTGCGGATCGACGAGGGCCCGCCGGTGGCAGAGCTCGTGCGCGTCGCCTAGCAGGGTGCTGAAGAACCCCCGGGAGTTCTTCAGCACCCTGCTAGCGCCCGACGCTCGCCCCGCCAGGCACCCGCAGAGCTCTTCGCGTGGGTCCGGCCCGCGGGCTAGCGCTGGGTCGCCGGTCCGAGTCGGGTCTCGACGCGGATGCGGCCGCCGAACTCTTCCGCCGTGATCTTGTCGTCGGCGAGGTCGCGCACGTCGCGGTAGCGGACCGAGATGACGAACTCCTCGTCACGTTGTGTGGCGCGCATCCAGCTGACGACCCGATTGAGGTACGACGACGGCAACAAGACGACCGCGAGCCGGTCGTCGTCGTCCAGGCCTTTGATGATGTGGCCGTACGACAGCGAGTCGACCACCGCGGTGATCACCGCGCTCTCGACCTGAGCCTTCTGCTGCACGGCAAGCTCGTTGGCGCGGGCGACGGCCTCCGGATCGACGCTCGACATGATGCTGAACGTGCTCAGCCGCGGGCTTTCACGCCCGCGGGGTGCGTCCTCACGGGGGTCGGGGCGCTGGCGCGGGAAGGCAATCCGATCCCCACTGGTGTACTCGTTGTACGCGTTCTGGAGCTCCTCCAACGATGCGCGAAGTCGCTGGGCGTTCTCTGAGCCGGCTCCGCTGGTAGGGACCTCGTTCTCGACACGCCGGGTGAAGTCGTTGATCTCGACGAGCATCCGGTTCATCTGATTCCTCATCTGCGCTTCCAACGCAACCGAACCCGCCAGGACCTGGGCGGGTCCACTCGGTGCCAACACGGTCACCGAGTTGCCTCGGCCGAGCTGAATCAAGGCGGCGCGCGAGTACGTCAGGTTGGGCACCTGCACCGTGAAGATGACGCCGTAATCCTCCAGCAGCATGCCCCGTGACTGGGTCTGACCCGAGCTGCGGATCACGTAGCGGAGCTCCGGCGTCTCGCCGGTCGCGAGAGCCTGCTCTTGGGCCCGCAAGTTCTCGGCGTTCACAGTTTGAACAGTCACCTCGATCGCGTTGCTGATCGTGTCGGTGAGCAAGCCCTCGATGATGCTGAGCCCACGGGCGCGGAGCCTCTGGGCCGCCGTGGCGTTCTGGGCTTCGGCGGCGGCGGGCACGAGAAGCGCGATGGCGAGCACCGCAAGCCATGGGCTACGACGGCGTCGCCGGGCGCGGGCGGGGAGGGCATCGCAGGAGGGAATGGGCGACAGACGTGCGGCGTACATGGCGCTATTGCTCCGGGTCACGGCGCTCGATCGGTACGGTAACTTGGGCCACCAGGTTGTCGAGGGTGTCGATACGGTAGTTGGCCTCGTCGACTCTACGGCGCGTGTCATAAATGTCGGTCATCAGCCCGACAACGGCGTCATCACGCCTTGCCTCGAGGTCGTCGATGATGTTGAGGAAGATCAAACTGAAATCCTGGGAATGCTGGTCGAGGCTGGTCGCTACGAGCTCGCGCAGGAACATCTCATGCTGCGCGTCGCGCTCGGCGAGCGCTTGGTTGAACAACTCGACGGCGATCTCCGCCGAGCGTCGGCTGACCAATCGCATTTGCGCCGGTGTCAGCTCTTCGTTGCTCGGCAGGGCGGCCGTGTACACGACGCCGCGGCTGGCGAGCTCGCCCTCGAGCCACGAGTCGAGCTTGTGGATCTTGTCGACCGGGATGAAATCCGGCTTTTGGGGTGACGACGCGCTGATGTCGAGCGTCTGATCCGAGAAGCTCGTGCTCAACACCCAGCCGTCGGGCCCCGACTGAACCTGCAGGTTGACCACGGAAGCTATCAAGAAGGCGCCGAACATGAAGCTGGCGGCGATCGCCAGCCCCTGGAATAGACGGCTGTGCCAGATCGGGGTCGTCACGTGCGCACCCGGCGCGATGAACGTGATGCCGCTCGACGCCGTGTCCTCGGTGGGCTTCCACTCGTTGAGGTCCTTGCGGACCGCGAGGAAAGCCATCTGATGGCGCCGGCACGAGAGACAGGTTCCCAGATGCTCGCGCAACTCCTCGGCGAGCCCCGGATCTACCTCCTCGTACACAAGCTCCGCTAGCAACGGGCGAACGTCTTCGCAGCGCATGCTCATGTCTAGATCCCTTCCGCCTGCAAGTGTCCCAGGGCCTGGGCGAGATTTTCCAAGCCGTGGTACAGGCGTGATTTCACAGTGCTTTCGGGGGTGTCAAGAATTTCCGCGATCTCGCGGAATTTGAGTCCGTTGTATTCCTTCAGGATGATGACGGTTCGCTGTGCCTCGGGCAGTTCGGCGAGCGCCTCACGCACGGCGAGAGCTCGTTCCTGCTCGAGCGTGTGCTCGTCGGGTGTCGCCCGCTGGTCCGGCAGCGCCCACAGAGGGTTGTCCTCCTCGCGATCGTCGATCGAAACGGTGGGGTGCGACTTGTGGCGTCGCAGTTTGCTGCGGCACAGGTTCAAAGCGATTTGATAGAGCCATGACGAAAACTTCGACTGTCCCCGGAATCCTTCCAGATGCGAATACGCACGGACAAACGACTCCTGGGTGATGTCCTTCGCGTCCTCGACATCACCGAGGTAGCGGTAGACGAAGTTGTAGAGGCGGCTTTCCCAGCGAGCGACGATCTCGTTGAACGCCGACACGTCCCCCTTCACCGTCAAAGCAATGAGTTGCTCGTCGGAAAGTGCCATCGTGGCATCTGTCAATGGACGCTTCCTGCGCTAACAGGGCTTAGGGAGTGCCTTACTAGTTGTTTAGGACTCTGTGACCCCTCGAATAGTCGATATTCGCTGCCGCTTTCCGCCGGCCGCGAGACTGGTGTGCTGCCTCCGGCATAGAGCTAGGTCGGAGACGGCACATTAGCCGTCCGTGGCCGTCCACAGGTAGCGAGGGCCGAGTTGCGCGGAGGCGCCGCAAGAGCCCCAACCATCCCATCGTACCAAACGTCGCGGCATCCGCCGCAAGGGCTGCAAGCGTTGCAGATAAAGGCCTTGCCCAGAGAGGAGCGGCCCCGAGAGCGGCTCGTGGCGCATGGCACCGCGGCTCTAGCCGACACCGAGTTGCTGGCCCTGGTGCTCGGATGCGGCAACTCCAGCGCCTCGGCGCTCGAGATGGCGAGGCGCCTGGTCAACGAGGCCGGCGGCCTGCGCAAGCTTTCGGCGCGCACCCTGCCCGAGTGGCAAGTGGAGCCCGGGATCGGGGAGGCGCTGGGGGCGAGGCTGGCGGCGGTGTTCGAGCTCGGTCGGCGGGTCCGCATGCGGCCGCCGCGCCGCGGCCATCCGGTGCGCCACCCACAACAAATGGTGAGTTACCTGACGGCGCGACTCGGCCACGCCGAGGTCGAGAGCTTCGGCGTGCTGCTGCTCGATGCCCGTAACCGCCTGCTGAGCGACGACATTCTCTCGCAGGGTGGGTGGTCGGCGAGCGTCGTTCGGCCGCGGGAAGTCTTTCGAAGGGCCTTGCTCGCGGGTGCGCCAGCGCTGATCCTGTACCACAATCACCCTTCCGGCGATCCAGCGCCCAGCCGCGAGGATATCCAAATCACGCGGCAGCTGGTGGAGGCCGGGCAGCTCCTCGGCATCAAGGTGCTCGACCATCTGATCGTCGGGGCCGAGGGATACGCGAGCCTCCGCGAGCGGGGGCTGCTGTAACGCGAAGAACGGCATTCGATCATGCGCATCGCCTATTGGGACTGTTTCTCAGGCATCGCCGGCGACATGAGCCTCGGCGCCATGGTGGGGTGTGGTCTGTCGGTCGACGAGCTGCGCGAGGATCTGGCGGGGCTGGCGCTGGAGGGCTTCCGTATCGAGCACCGGAGGGTGCAGCGCGGGGCGCTCACCGCCGACAAGATCGATGTCCTCATCGAGGGCCGCGAGCATCCCGACCAGGGCAGCGATCACCATGACCATGGTGTGGCCGGCGACCATCACCCGCACCGGGGTTTGGCCGAGATTCGCGACATTCTGGCGAGCAGCTCGCTGCCGCCCGGTGTCGCCCAACAGGCCGGCAAGATCTTCGAGGCGCTGTGCGAGGCCGAGGCGGCGGTACACGGCGTGACGATCGATGAGGTCCACCTGCACGAGGTGGGGGCCATCGACGCGATCGTCGATATCGTCGGCGCCTGCTGTGGCCTACGCCGGCTGGGCATCGAAGCGATCCGTTGCTCGCCGCTCAACGTCGGTTCTGGCCGCGTGTCAACGGCGCACGGGATGCTGCCGGTTCCCGCACCGGCTACCGCTCATTTGTTGCGCAACGCACCGGTGTACTCAGAGGGGCCGGAGGCGGAGCTCGTGACCCCCACCGGCGCGGCGCTGGTCTCCGTGCTGGCGGATGGCTTCGGACGATGGCCGGCGATGAAGGTTCGCGCCATCGGCTATGGCGCCGGCGACCACGAGTTCGACCAGCTTGCCAACGTCCTGCGC
>JADFNY010000120.1 GCA_022563115.1 Acidobacteriota bacterium
CGGCCCTCGAACGCCGCGCCGGCGGGCTCGCCGGGCACGTCGCCGTCGCCGCGCCCGGCGCCTCGGTCGAGGTCGTCGAGGTCTCGTCGCGGGTTGGCGGCGGCGCCGCCCCGGGACGCGAGCTGCCGTCTTTCGGCCTGTCGATCGGGTTCTCCTACGGTCCCGACGAGCTCGTGGGACGACTGCGCGCGAGCGATCCTCCGGTGATCGGGCGGATTGTGGATGGCCGGGTGATTCTTGACGTGCGCACCATTCTCCCGGACGAAGACGACGCGTTCGTGGCTTCGGTCGCGCGGGCGCTCGCTACCGGCGAAGACGACTAGGCCGGAAGCGGATCGCCAACTCCTTCCGTCCGGTATCAACCGTCCGTCTGTGGAATGAACCGTCTGTATATTGGCATGAACCGTCCTCATGGGGAACGGCCCGTCTCGAGCGGGTGGGCGCTGGTCTGGTTGACGCCCTTGTGGCCGATGAGCGCCGGTCCATGTTGGCGTCCCGAAGCTACTGCGGGAGGTGGGCGAAGCCGGGTTCAATTCTATTAAATACCCGCCACCCGCCCCCGACCTGTCGGAGCCTTCGGCTCCTCCCGGCCCGCTGTGCGCAGAGGTGGCGGGTGGGCGTTGGTCCGGCTGGCGCGCTTGTGGCTGGGCGCCGGTGCAAGCAGGCGCCCCTGTGGCCGATGGGCGCCCGCTTGATCGCCGCCGTCCTCCACCTACGCGCAAAGCGGGCAGCGAAGGCGCCGCAGGCGCCGAGAGGTCGGGGGTGGGTGGTGGGAAATCAGAAAAATAGGAAACGCCGGACCTTCCGGGGTTCGCAGAGGCGCGCGTATCCAAGGCGCGCGCCGAGAGGCCGACCGCAGGCGTACTTAATGTACGCCGGAGAGAGGCCGAACAAGCGCAACGCAAAGTCAAAAGGGGAACGGATCGCTGAGGCACGCATATCCAAGGCGCGCGCCGCGAGGGGACCCGCAGGCGTACCACAGGTACGTCGGAGGGACACCGAACAAGCGCAACGCGGGAGATGCGTGCCTCAGCGATCGGCTACAGGCAAACCACTTCGAACTGTTCTTGGTGCAAATGCCCATCCGGCAAGAGGCTCACCGGCGCCTGGACCTCGGAGCGAATCTGGCGCAGCATCGCGCGTTCCGAGTGCTCTAGCGCCGTCGCGATCGCGGGGCTGGTGCGGATCACGACGCCGTTGCCGTTCAGCTCGCTCTTCAAGCGCCGCACCTCGCGGAGGATCTCGATGCAGATCGTATCAACGGACTTCACCCGTCCGCTGCCGGAGCAGTAGGGGCACGGCTGCAGCATGATGCGCTCGAGGCTCTGCTTCACCCGCTGGCGGGTGAGCTGGACGAGGCCGAACTCGGACATCTGCAGCACCTGGGTCTTGGCGCGGTCCTTCTTGAGCTCCTCGATGAGGGCCTGTTGGACCTTCTGCTCGTTGGCCTTTTCCTCCATGTCGATGAAGTCAATGACGATGATGCCACCCATATCGCGTAGCCGCAGCTGCCGGACAATCTCCGTCACCGCCTCGAGGTTGGTCTTCAACACGGTGTCTTCGAGGCGCCGTTTGCCGACGTACTTGCCGGTGTTGATGTCGATGGCGACCAACGCTTCGGCCTGGTCGATGACCAGATAACCGCCGGACTTCAGCCAGACTTTGGCTTCGAGCGCCTTGTCGAGCTCCTGCTGGATCTTGAAGAAGTCGAAGATCGGCGTCTTCTTCTGATAGAGCTCGATCTTGTCGACCATCGTCGGCTGCAACTGGCCGACGAAGCGCTTGGCGCGCTGGTATTCCTGCTCGTCGTCGACCACGACGCGGTCGAAATCGTCGGCAAAGACGTCGCGCAGCAGGCGCAGCAGAACAGAAAGGTCCTTGTGGATCAGGCTCGGCGCCTTGGTGTCCTCGGAACGCCGCTTGATTTCCTCCCAGGCCTCGATGAGGAACATCGTGTCGTCCTGGAAGTCCTGCTGGTTCTGACCGATTCCGGCGGTGCGCGCAATCAGCCCGCCGACGTTCTTGGGGCGGATGTTGTGGATGATCTTGCGCAAGCGATTGCGCTCGTTGCGGTCCGGGATCTTGCGGGACACGCCGACGTGGTCGACGGTCGGCATGTATACAAGGAACCGCCCCGGCAGCGAGACGTGGGTCGTGATCCTCGCGCCCTTGGTTCCGATCGGGGCCTTGGAGATCTGTACCAGGATCTCGTCGCCCTTCTTCAGCAGGTCTTCGATGCGCTGCCGCTCACGGGCACGGCGGCTGCGGCGCTTGCCGGGTTTGTGGGAGTCGTCGTCCTCGTCGCCCTCCATCCAGCTGGAGAATTGCTCGATGTCGGCGAGCACGTCGGAGACGTAGAGGAAGCCGTCGCGTTCGAGGCCGATGTCAACGAAGGCGGATTGCATGCCGGGGAGAACCCGGCTGACCCGACCCTTGTAGATGTTGCCGACCAGCCCGTGCGCCTGGGCGCGCTCGAGAAAAACTTCGGTTAGCTGTCCGTCTTCGAGGATGGCAAGGCGTGTCTCATCCTCGTCAGTGTTGGTGATGATTTCCTTGCGAGCCATGCTGATATCTCCGAGCGGCCCGGTGCGGGGGAAACGGATGACGTCTCACCGCTGCGGACGGGCGCTTGAGCGCGAGGCACACCGGTCCCTGGTCGTGGGATCGACGAGGGTGCACGTGCGACGTGCGGCAGTTGGTGTGTCTGCCTGGTGCTCATCGCGCTGTTAGAAAGGTGAAAAACAAGAAAGCCCTTTCGGATCGCTCTTTCTCCGCCGCCGGCAGCCTGAAACGGGAGAACGCGTCGCCACTCGAGGCATCTGTCGACGTTCGCGACCGACGGGGCGCATGTTGCTGCCCTCGCAAGCCAGCGATCCAAGAAACTCTTATGCGTACCAGTATACCGAATTCGTCGTGCACGCGAAGTGATCATTGCACAGCAGGGTGCTGAAGAATCGCCGGGAGTTTCTCAGCACCCAATTCCGACGCGCGCCTTGTATCGACGTCCTTCTCCGCGCCCTGGCGACGAGGGGCGTTGAGATATGCGGGCTAGTTCAGGAATCGGCGGGTCCGCACCGACATCACCAAGCCTATGGCGATCCCGCTCGTCAACGCGGAGGAGCCGCCGTACGACAGGAGGGGTAGGGGAATCCCGGTGATCGGAGCGAATCCGATCACCATCCCGACGTTCACCAGCAGGTGGTAAAGCATCAGCGCCGCCACGCCGGTGGCGATATAGGTGCCGGCGCGATCGCGGGCCAGGCGCGCCGTCTGCAGCACGCGCAGCAGCAGCACCAGGTAGAGCGCGAGCACCAGCGTTACGCCGATGAAGCCGAGTTCTTCCCCGAGCACCGCGAACACCAGGTCGGTGTGCTGGGCGGGCAGAAACTCTCCTTTGCTCTGACTGCCGGCGAAGAGACCGGTTCCGAGTACGCCCCCGGACCCCACCGCGATCTTCGATTGGACGACCTGGTAGGCGCTACCCAACGGGTCGTCCTCGGGGTTGAGGAAGGTCAGCAGCCGGGCGCGCTGATAGTCCTTGAGCAGGAAGTACCCCAGCGGCGCCATTCCCGCGGCAACCGCCGTCAGGCGCGCCGCGGTCGCGTAGCGGATGCCCGCCACCCAGGCGATCCCGGCGAGCATCGGCAAGAAGGTACTGGCGGTGCCCAGGTCGGGCTGCGACGCTACCAATACGAACGGCACCAGCACCAGCACCGACGGTACGAAGAGGCCGCGGGCGCCGAACGGTAGCGGATCACCTTCGGCGAAGTAGTGGGCGAGCGCCAGGATAACGGCGACCTTGGCGAGCTCGGATGGTTGCAGACCGACGCCGCCGATGCTCAGCCAGCTGCGCGCCCCGGACGTCACCGGGGCGAACAGCAACATCCCGACGAGGACCAACATCGAGATTGCCCACAGCTCGTAAGCCCGATCGGTCAGCTTGCGATAGTCGACGGCCGAGACCGCGAGGGCGAGAACGATCGCTGCCGTCGCCCAGACGATCTGGCGCTGGAAGTGCCCTTCGTTGCTGGCGGAAGCGATCAGCAGAACCCCGAAGCCGAGCAGCAGCGTGAGGTCGAACAGCAGCAGGTAGTCGAAGGCCCGAAACGAGCGCCGGTCGAACAGGATCATTGCTGCGCGGCCTCCCTCGATTCGAAATAAGCAGTCATCAGCAGGCCGGCGAGGGGCGCCGCGGCGACGCCGCCTGAACCACCGTGCTCGATGAAGACGACGATGGCGATCTCCGGCGCGTCAACCGGTGCGATACCGACGAACCAGGCGTGGTTGCGGAGCTCCTCCGGGCGGTCCCCTTCGGGACCGGCAGCCGCGGCTGAGGCGACCTGCGCGGTTCCCGTCTTGCCGCCGAAATCATAGTCGGGGTTCGCGGCCCGCCGCGCCGTGCCGGTGACGGGATGTGTGGCTGCCCGCATGCCGGAGAGGATGGCCGCGCGGTGGTACGGACTCAGGTTGATGTCGACGGGTTGGTTCCGGGGAGCCATCTCGATCTCTCTGCCGGCGGCGTTCTCCACGGTCTCGACCAGATGGGGCGTGATCCTGACGCCGGTGGCGAGCGTCGCCGCCATCTGGGCGAGCTGCAAGGGCGTCGTGTCGATGGGTCCCTGACCGATCGACAAGCCGATCGTCTCTCCCGGATACCAGTTGCCGTCCCGAGGTGGCGGCGCCTGAGAGACCCACTCGTCGGTCGGCAGGATGCCTGTTCCCTCGTTGAGAAGGTCAATCCCGGTTCGGGCGCCGAGCCCGAAGCGCTGCGCGACCTCGATGATTTGCTGGCGCGAAAGCTTGGCCCCGAGCTCGTAGAAGTAGACGTTGCACGAGCGACCAATGGCGCTTTCCAAGCTTACTTTGCCGTGTACGGCGTTGCAGCTTCGGTACTGTCGATAGTACGTGCCGCCCCCAGTACAGGTAACCGTTGTTTCGGGCGTGATGATCCCGTTTTCGAGGCCGGCCACGGCCATCATCAACTTGAAGATCGACCCCGGTGGGTAGGCGCTCTGCAGGGCGCGATTCTGGAGGGGCCTGGCAAGATCGTTCGTCACCGCGTTCCACTCGGCTTGCGAGAAGCGTCGCGCGAACATGTTGGGGTCGAACGTCGGAGCGGAGGCCAGCGCCAGCACGCCGCCGGTGTTGACGTCGAGCATCACGATGGCTCCCTTCTTCCCCTCGAGCAAAGCCTCTGCCTGCTGCTGCAGCAGCAGATCGAGGGTCAGCGTCAGCGTGTTGCCGGGCTCGGGGGGAATCTGGTTCAACACCCGAACGGTTCGCCCGACGCTGTCGACGATGATCTCTTCATCGCCCGCAAACCCCGACAGCCGGCCTTCATGTACGCGCTCGAGGCCGAGCTTGCCGACGATGTCGCCCATCCGGTAGCGGCCCTGCTCCCACGATGCGAGCTGGGCGGCGTTGATCTCACCGACATAGCCCATCACGTGAGCGGCGACCCGCCCCTTCGGGTAATGGCGCTTGTGCTCGGGTTGGATCAGCACCCCGGGATACTCGAGCGAGCGCGCTTCGATCGCCGCTACCAGCGCGGCGTCGATGTCGCCGGCGATGACAACAGGTTGGAAAACGGGAATGCCCTGCTTCCTTCGGTCGAGACGCTCGCGCAGCATGTCGGGTGTCACGCCGAGTACGCCGGCGAGCCACTCGAGGGTCGCGTCGCGGTCGTCGAGTTCCTCGCGCACAATGGCGACATTGAAAGCCGCCCTGTTGGCGGCGAGCAGCAGATCGTTGCGGTCGGTAATCAAGCCGCGCGGCGCCCGAACGATGATGTTTCGGTGGCGATTGTTATCTGCGAGCTCGCGATAGTGGGCGGCGTGTACCACCTGAAGGCGCCAGAAGCCGAACAGCAGGAGCATGACCATCAGGATGACAACGCCCTCGGCGACGCGCACCCGGCTCAGCAGCCGGCTGCGCACGATTGGGCTTTCCAGCGTCACTTCGTCCGGAGCCCCGGGGTCGCGGCGAAAGATGGGACGCCGGCGCGCACCCGTGCTCTTGGGTGAAGACTCGGGGCGCCAGGGGCCGACGGTGCTCATTCGCTACCTCCGCGGACACCGCGCCGCTTGATCAGCGCCCGCTGTTGCCACCGGCGACCGGTGTAGAGGATCACCATTGTTGCTGCGCCGGTCACCGCGGCTCTCACCAAGATATCGACCGCATCCAGTGACGCCGGTCGACCGAGCAACAGCTGCCAGGCGACCACGATCAGCCCTTCGAGTGCCGTCGCCACGCCGGTGATCGCCGCCTTGAGCAATGGGCCGCGAACCACAAGCAGGCTGCCGAACGTCGCGATGACCGCCGCTACCGTTGTCTTGGCAAAGGCGTGCAGGCCGATGATGCCACCGGCGAGGCCGTCCTGTATCAAGCCGGCGCCGGCGCCGAGGAGAATCGACCGTCGGAACGAGCCCTGCAGCGACTGCAGCACGACATAGATCAGCAACCAGTCGACCCCCCCGAGGCCTGACCAGACGGTAGGCAGAAAGATCTGCAGAAGGCCCAGGCCGAACAGCAGGGCGATCGAGCGCAGCGCAGTCATTCACGATCCGATGGTGGTGCGAGGAGCAGAACTTGGTCGACGCGCAGGACGTCGGCGAGGGGGTTGACATCGATGTCGAGAAACAGCGCCGTTTCAGTTCGCGCCAACGGCAGCCGGGGAAGCCCGGGCACCGGCGCCCCTTGAAGGACGCGAATTACCCGGCCGATCTCGAGACCCGGGGGATAGATCGTGTCGTCGCCGGTGGTGACGACGATGTCTCCCACCTCGACGTCGGCGAGGCTGGTGACGTAGTCCAGCTCGAGGGTGGCGCCGCCGGCGCCGTGGACGACGCCGTGCGCCGACGTACGCACGACCTTGGCGCCGACCGCGCTCTGTGGGTTGGTGATCAGCTGCACCGTCGAGGTCCACGGCGTCACATGGATGATTCGCCCGACCACGACGCCGGTGGACGATAGCACCGCCGAGTCGATGGCGACGTCGTCGAGCGACCCGCGGTTGACCGTGAACGTCTCGTAGCCGTGCGCCGTGTCGCGTCCGATGGTCTGCGCTGGGATCGAGGAGATCTCGATGCGGCTCTGCAGGTTGAGCAGCTGCATGAGCCGGGCGTTTTCGCGTGACGTCTCCTCGAACGTCATGATGCGACGTTCGAGATACTCGACGCGTTCGCGCAGGGCGTCGGCCTCGAAAGCCCGGCCGATCAGGCCCACGTAGCCGGACCATCCGGAAGAGATCCCGATCCAGAGCCCGGAGACGAGACGATGGACCGGCGAAACGACGGTCTGAATCGTGCCCTGGACAGCGGTGACGGTGTCGGCGCGGTTGACCTGATACGAAATCATCACGAAGAAACTGAACAGCAGGCCGACGAGGAGCGCTACGGAGCTCACGTGGCGGCTGATCGTCTCCATGTCGTTCAGCTCACCACGGCCTGCTAGCTCGGCGGTTGGGCATCATGCGTGGCACCGCCGGGAGTTTCTCAGCACCCTTCTAGCCTACGGCAGGCACACCCGCCGCAGCAGATCCAGGTCATCGAGAATCCGCCCGACGCCGAGCACGACCGCGGACAAGGGGTCTTCGGCGATCGAAACCGGAATCCCGGTTTCTTCACGCAGCCGCAGATCCAGGTTGCGGAGCAACGCCCCGCCACCGGTGAGGATCATGCCCTTGTCGATGAAGTCGGCGGACAGCTCGGGCGGAGTGCGCTCGAGCGCCATCCGCACCGACTCTACGATCGAAGACGTGACTTCGCTCAGCGCGTCGCGAATCTCGCGGTCGGTAATGGTGATTGTTTTCGGTTTGCCCTCGACCAGGTCGCGACCCTTGATGTCCATGGTCATCTCCTCATCCAGGGGGAACGCGGAACCGATGTCGATCTTGATGTTTTCGGCCGTGCGATCACCGATGAGCAAATTGTAGTTGCGCTTGATGTAGTTGATGATCGCTTCGTCCATCGCCGTGCCGCCGACGCGGATCGACCGCGAGTACACGATGCCGGCCATCGAAATGACCGCCACGTCGGTGGTACCGCCGCCGATGTCGACGACCATGTTCCCCGAGGGCTCGGTGATCGGAAGTCCGGCGCCGATGGCGGCCGCCATGGCCTCTTCGATTAAATACACTTCGGTCGCTTTGGCGCGGTAGGCGGTGTCCTTGACGGCGCGCTCTTCGACCTGGGTGATGCCGCTCGGTACGCCGATGACGATACGCGGGCGCACCCAGACGCGCCCATTGTTGGCGCGGCGAATGAAGTACGAGATCATCTTCTCGGTGACGTCAAAATCGGCGATGACGCCGTCCTTCAGCGGCCGTACCGCGACGATGTGACTCGGCGTGCGGCCGAGCATTTCTTTGGCTTCCGCGCCCACAGCCACGATCTTGTTGGTGAGCTTGTTGATCGCGACGATCGAAGGCTCGGACAACACGATGCCCTTCCCGGCGGTGAACACGAGCGTGTTCGACGTGCCGAGGTCGATGGCGATGTCGTTTGAAAAGAAGGACAAAATCCCGGGCATGGAATCCGAACCAGGTCAGCGCATGGCGCCTGCCCACCGCCACAGAAAAAGCGTTCCGTCGCATCCTCGCACCCAACAATTCGCAGGGGCGCGGGCACAAAGGAACGCGGATGGCCACAGGCGACACGATCGCTCGCGAAGTTTAGCACGGGCCCGGGCGCCACGGAACAGCGGATTTGCCGAATTCAAGCGAGTTTGGGCAGAAAGACGCGCTTTTCGGGTCGGCGCCCGGGGGGTTGCTTGTCGCCGGCACCGCCGCGCGGCTACCATTAGCACTCTTGTCTGCCGCGCCATCGTGCGCTCGCCCGCTCCCCGGCGAAACTGATGCCAGTGCCAAGGTAGGGTTCAAACGTGCTCGATACCATGCGCCGTAACGTCCGCAACCTCTCGTGGGTGTTGTGGCTTGTCATCGTCGCCTTCATCGCTTTCTACATTCCCGACCTGATCCGTGGCCCGTCGAACATCATTGCCCGCGTCGACGGTGAGCCGATTTATATCGCCGAGTTTCAGCAAGCACTCCAGCAGCAGACCTCCTACTACCAGAGCGTCAGCGGGGGAAGCCTTCCCGATGACTTCCTGCAGCAGATGCAGATCCGAATCGTTGAACAGGCCGTCGCCGCCGCGCTTGTTGATCAGTTCGATGGCGCCGATGCGTTCCTCCTTGACCCTCATCGGCGCGCATACGATCGACCGCGTGGTGACGCCCGCTTCCTCGTCCACGCCCCCGGGGAAGTCCCAGTC
>JADFNY010000437.1 GCA_022563115.1 Acidobacteriota bacterium
CAGGGTAGACAGCAGAAGGTGACCGGTCAGCGCCGCCAGGACCGCGATCGGAGCCGTCTCCTCGTCGCGAATCTCACCCAACAAGACTACATCGGGATCCTGGCGAAGTACCGAGCGCAACACGGTAGAGAACTGCAGCCCGATCTTCTCCTGCACCTGGACCTGGTTGATCGTCGGCATCTCGTACTCGATTGGATCTTCGATCGTGATGATGTTCTGGGTCTTGGAGTCGAGGCGTTGCAGCATCGAATACAGGGTCGTCGTTTTGCCCGAACCGGTGGGGCCGACGACCAGCAGCATGCCCTGCGGGCGCTGGAGGAAGTCCAGCAACGTCTCGAGATCGCTTCCCGCCAGGCCGAGATCTTCCAACTGCAGAAGCTGATCGCTGCGGTCGAGAATCCGCAGAACCATCTTCTCGCCGTGCCGCGTCGGCAGGGTCGAAACGCGCAGGTCGATCTGTTTGTTGTCGACCTGGATGCGGCAACGTCCGTCTTGGGGCATTCGCCGCTCCGCGATGTCCATGTTGGCCAGCACCTTGAACCGCGAGATCAAGCCGCCGTGCATCCACTTGGGGACCACCTGGCTCTCCACCAAGCGGCCATCGATGCGGTTGCGGATCTGCAGGTGGTCGGCGCGCGGCTCGATATGGATGTCGGAAGCACGTTCGCGCAAGGCCTCGTGGAGCAGCAGGTTCTGCAAGTGTACCGAAGCCGGTAGGTCGCTGCCCTCCTCGACGAGATCTCCCGGGGCGCTGACCGCGATCGAATCGGAGACGGCCGCCGAGCTTACCAGCCCGAAGTCTTGTCGGCCCCGGCCAAAGACTTCGAACTCGTTCGTCGCTAGGGCACCGGATTCGTACGCCGTGATCGCCGACTCGGGGGTTCGCACCATCAGCCCCTGCTCGACCTCGGCAGGGTAGTGGAGGCGGATCGCCAACTCGACGTCGCTTGCTCCAGCAAGCAGAGGTTCGACGTGGGCTCCGGTGATCGCGCTGATCTGCTCGATGGCCGAAAAATCGAGGGGATTCGCCATGGACACCGACAGGCGGTCTCCGTTGAGGGCCACCGCGATGCAGGTGAGGCGTTCGGCGACGCGACGCGGTATGAGCTGTGCGACGGCGGGTTTGACCTGGGCGAGGGTGACGGAATCGATCAGGAAGCCCGGCTGGGTGGCCAGCGAGCTGAGGATGTCGCGTTTGGAAACCAAACCGAGCCGGACCAACATCTCACCGAGACGCGCTCCCTCTCCCTTCTGCCGGGCGAGCACAGCGCGCAGTTGGTCCTCGTCGATGATGCGCTTCTTGACCAGAAGCTGGCCTAGCTTCACGTCGAACCCTCGGGCTGCGGACCTCGACCGTACCGCAGTGGTCGAGAGGAATTCAGACGGCAGATTGAGCCAAAAGTCTATCCGGGCCGTTGATGATCTGTCAATGGACTTCTTGGTGACTTCTCGCAGAGCACAGCCACCAGGAGTCAGTTGTGAGTATGCATTCATAGTACGAGACATTCCGGCGCCGGGGACGCGGCGGGGGAGCGCCGGTGAGTCGCATCAAGGCGCTACGGATACGCGCGAAACGCGCCCCATGTTGGCATGGATCTTGATAAGCATGCTTGCTACGATGGAATAATGGTCGAGCGTTCTGCGGCGGTCACCGAATTCGAACGCGGTGGGGAGCCCCGGTCTGGTGCCGCGACTTCCGTCACTCGATTGGCCGTCGATTCCCTCGTAAAGGCATACGGCGGCCGTCGCGTCGTGGACGGCGTGAGCTTCGACATCGCCGAGGGCGAGGTCGTCGGGCTGCTTGGCCCCAACGGGGCCGGCAAGACGACGTCGTTTCACATGGTGGTCGGGCTGACGCGGCCCGACGCGGGCAGGGTGAGCGTTGGCGACGTCGACGTTACCCGCGAGCCGATGTTCGTGCGGGCACGTCGATACGGGATCTCGTACCTGCCGCAGGAACCCTCGGTATTCCGCAGGCTCACTGTGTCGCAAAATCTCATGGCCATTCTCGAGGGCCTCGACATCGATCGCGCCGAGCGCGTCGCCCGCTGCGAAACGTTGCTCGACGAACTCGGCCTCCAGCACCTGGCTGGCAACGTCGCCTACACGCTCTCCGGTGGCGAGCGCCGGCGGGTCGAGATTGCCCGAGCGCTGACCACCGAGCCGTGTTTTGTCTTGCTCGACGAGCCGTTCACCGGCATCGATCCGATCGCCATCGCCGACATCCAGAGGATCGTCTGCACCCTGAAGGACCGCGGCATTGGCGTCCTGATCACCGACCACAACGTACGCGAGACCCTTCAGATCACCGACCGGGCCTACATCATCCGG
>JADFNY010000121.1 GCA_022563115.1 Acidobacteriota bacterium
CCTCGCGGGGGTTGTTCATGTCATCGAACTCGATGATGTGGATCCAGCCGTCGGCAACCACCGCCGGACCGGAGAAACGGTCGAGGCCCTGTGGGTTGCGCCAGGCCGGAAACGTTTCATCGCCGGCGATGAGGTAGTACTTTCCGGTCGACTCGCTCCGGTAGCCCCAGCCGGCATGGTTCCAGCCGGAGGGGTAAGCGTACTGACCCATCTGCACCGGGTTCTGCGGCGACCCGCCCATCCCGCCGCCGCCGACGTCGACGGCGACGACGCCGTCGGACCAGTTCGACGACACCGCGACGCCGTCGGTGACCCAAACGTCGTGGATGCCGTGGCCCGGCGTGTCGAGCTCGAAGCGCCCGACCCTATGTGGGTTGGTCGGGTCCTCGATGTTGATGATGTCGTAGCGCTGGCCGGCCGACAGGGCGTAGACGTGATCGTCGTAGATGAAGACGTTATGCACGCCGCCGGTCATCTCGTCGTCGTAGCGCGCCAGCACCGGCACGCCCTTGTTCTCGATGTCGGAGCAATCGAGGATGACCAGGCCGTTGCTGCGGTTGCTGGCGCCCTCGCGGCTGATGATGCAGATTGAGCCGTCTTCCGACACCTTGACGTCGTTGACCGTGCGGGCGTCTACTCGGACGGTGGCGGCCATGTAGATGTTCGTGGGGTCGGTGACATCCCAGAAGTAAGCGTGGCCCTCGGCGCCCCAGGTCCCGGTCACCGCGTAGTCACGGCCGTTGGGGCCCTCCCAGACCCACAGGTCGGACGTCTTGCGGTCGGCAACGCGGCCGCGGCCGACGACCTCGAGCATCCTCCGGACGTTGCGTGGCTCGATCGAAACGCTGGCGGTGGCCACGGTGTTGCCGGCGGAGGCAACAATCATGTACTCGCCCGGCAGGTCGGCGACGAAGCGGCCGTCTTCGGTGATCAGGCCGGATGAGGCGGCGCCCAGGTCGTGATCGACGGTGCGGGCGCGGAAGGTGTACTCGATCGGCATCCCGACGATCTCGCTGCCCCGACCGTCGAGGGCCACCGCGTCGAAGTGGATGACGTCACCGGTGCGGGCTTCGGTAGCGGAGGCTTCCAGCCGCACCGAGGCGGCGGGGTTCTCTTCGACGGTGAGGCGCATCGCCTCGGTGATGCTCTCCGCGCCGGCGCTAATGGTCACCGAGCCGGGGCCGACCATCTTGAGCAGCCCCAGCGGGGTCACTTCGATCACCGACGAATTGTCGCTTCTCAGCTCCGCCTCGATGTCGGTGCGGACGCTGCCGTCCTCGGCGTGGATCACGATCTCGGGCCGAACGGCGGTGTGGGTGTAGAGCGCTCCCGGCAGGTTGACTTCGATCGAGGTCACGGCCGGGAAGGGAACCCGCACGGGAATACGGAACTCGGCCGCGGCCGCGCCGCCTCGACCGCCGCGCGATTCATCGGCGCCCTCGACCGGTACCCGCGCCGTGAGCACGTACTCGCCGGGGCGCAGCGCTTCGACCTCTCCGGTGGAAGCGTTCACCGAGACGGCGCGCCGCGCCTGCGAGAAGAACAGTACCGGGCGATCGATCACATTGCCGTCGGCGTCCTTCACGGTTGCCGTCAGCGTGGCCTTTTCGCCGAGCGCCAGCGTCAGCTCGGCCGGCTCGACGGTGAGCTGCACCGTCGCCTGCTCCTGCTGCTGGGCGACGGCCGGAACGGCGGCCATCAACAGAACCAAAATGAGCGATGAGATCCTGTACTTCGTCATGGCGAATGACTCCTGTGTGAGGTTCGTGTCCGTCGAAGCGAAACGGCGAAGATCCCACCTACCTTGCCACCCGTGCGAGGGGCGGACAACCGGCGTCGGACGGCAGGGGGGACCTGCTCCGCCGGTATTCGGTGGCGGCGCTGTTGTTGTGGGCCGCGCCGAACGGCAGCGAGCCGGTTTCGCTGGTGTTCGGCAGGGCGCGCCGCGTTGTGGGTCGCCACCGGCGCGGATAGAGTTCTCAGTGGTCGTTCCCCGATCCGAGTGAGGATTCCATGCCGTTGAAAGCGCACGTATCCAAAGTTCTTGCCATCGTTATCCTGATGGTCGCCTTGATGGGACACACGGTGCCTATGGCTGCCGGGCAGTCCGGCGAGCTCACAGCGCCGGGCGCCGCCGGCGACTGGTCGCGGTTCCGCGGGCCGAACGGGAACGGCGTGGCTGATACGTCGAATCTGCCCACCGAGGTTGGCCCCGACACCAACGTGATTTGGGCGACACCGCTTCCCGAGGGACACTCTTCGCCCATCCTCTCGGCCGACAAGATCTTTCTCACGGCGGTCGACGGAACGGACCTGCAAACCATCGCCCTGGACCGCGCCTCCGGCGAGATTCTCTGGCGGCGTTCGGCGCCGGCTGACCCGACCGACCCACCGGATCCGCGCAACAATCCTGCCTCGCCGAGTCCGGTCACCGACGGTGAGATCGTCGTCGTGTTCTTCGCCGACTACGGCATGATCGCCTATGACGTCGACGGCGAGGAGCTCTGGAGCCTGCCGCTCGGCCCCTTCGACAACGTCTACGGCATGGGGGCATCGCCGATCCTGTTCGACGACATGGTGATCCTGGCGGCCGATCAAACCAATGATTCGTACCTGCTGGCGGTTTCGCGCGAGGACGGCAGCACGATCTGGAAGACCGATCGCCCCGAGGCCAAGAGCGGCCATGCGACGCCGATTCTCTGGGAGGACGAAACGGGGCGCACCCAGCTGTTGATCCCGGGATCGTTCTTCCTCACCGCCTACGATGCCTCCAACGGCGAGAAGCTCTGGTGGGTCAGCGGCCTTTCCTTCGAGATCAAGTCGACGCCGGTGATCTACGACGGGATGGTCTTCGTCAACGGCTTCGGCTCGCCGATGCAGCAGCCCGGCCGTCAGCCGGTGATCGAAACCTTCGAAGAGGCGCTGCTGCGCGACGCCGACCACGACGGCAAGCTCAATGCCGAGGAGCTTGAGGGCACCCGGGCTGCCGGCTGGATGGGCTTCACCGACCTCGATCACGACGGCGCCTTCGACGCCGACGAGTGGGCCTATTTCAAGGCCGCGATCACCTCGACCAACGGCGTCCTCGCCATCAAGCTGGGCGGTGAGGGCGACATGACGGAGCAGAACGTCGCCTGGACCTATCATCGCGCCGTGCCCCAACTGCCGTCACCGTTGGTTTATGAAGGCGTGCTGTACATGATCAATGACGGCGGTATCGTCACGTCGTTCGACCCGGCCACCGGCGAAGTCCTCGCCCAAGGTCGCCTGCAGGGCGCCGTGGACGCCTACTACGCATCTCCGGTCGCCGCCGACGGCAAGATCTACTTCGTCAGCGAGCTCGGCCTGGTCGCCGTGATCGAGCCCGGCGGTGGTCTCGGCGTCGTCTCGGTCGGGGATCTCGATGACCTCGTGTACGGCACCCCGGCGATCGACGACAGCAGGATCTACCTCCGTACCCGTAACACGCTGTATTGCTTCGGTTTGCAGTAACAACGGGCGCCCGCCGTGTGGCGTCCCTTCGAACGTGAGGAAGGCCATGTTCAACCGCCGTGAGTTCTCGACCACACTGGCGCTGCTGGCGGCCAGCGGATGGGTACGGCCGGGCGCCGTGTTCGGCAGCGGGCAGCAGGCCACCGTCTTCGATTGGCGACCGATCAACGACTCGATGCGGGTCGCCTTCGGCGCCGGAGGCAACGTGCTCGCCGTCAACGACGGCGGCAGCCTCCTGCTGATCGACACCAAGAATGCCGGTTACGGCCAGGTGTTGCGTGCCGAGGCCGAATCCTTCGGTGGGACGCTCGAGAGCGTCATCAACACCCACCACCACGGCGACCACATCGGCGGCAATCCGTTCTTCACCGGTGAGGTTCCGGTGTACGGCCAGGAGCGTGGCGTGAAACGCGCCCAGGCGGCCGGGGCCCGGACCCTGGCCGGCATCCTTCGCGACCCGATCGGTCGCCTCGAGCGCTTGAATCAACAGGTGCAGAACATGGAGGTCGTCACCGCGGCCCGCCACGCCGGATCCGAATCGGTGGCGGCGTTCATCGCCATGGGCGAGGAGGAGATGACCGCCATGTCGTTCTCCGCCACCGAGACCTTCGAATCCGAGCAGGAGGTCGAGGTTGGTTCGACCACGCTCGAGCTGCGACATATCGACCGCGGCCACACCGACAACGACGTCTTCGTATTCATCCCCGAGGCCAACGTCATCCACAGCGGTGACCTCTTCTTCAATGGCCTGCACCCCTTCATCGATACCGGCGCCGACGCCACCACCACCGGCTGGCAGAATTGCCTCGCCGCGATCATCGAGGTGGCCGACCGCAACACCGTTTGCATACCGGGCCACGGCGAAATCAGCGACCGCAACGGCCTACGCGATTTCTCCAACTACTTCGACATCCTGCGCGACTTCGTCCAGGAGGAGATCGACGACGGCCGTAGCCGCGACCAGATCACCGAGATGCAGCCGCCGGAGTTCGCCGCCTTGCCGCCGCGCCGCCTCAACGACAACCTGGGAGTGGTCTACGACGAGCTGACCTCAGGCTCGTAGGGCCCCGACGGGCCGGGGCGGTGGCGGGCGAGGTAGCTGCGCGCCGCGGGAAATGGGGCGATACGCCGGTTCGGTGGCTCGTAGCTGTCCGGGAAACGAAGCCAACAGGGAGGTTGGTCTTGCGTCAGAGATCCAGGTACCCGCTACTCGCCATCCTCGCAACGTCGCTCGCCGCTTTGGTTCCAGCCGCACCCGCTGCGGCCCAGACCGCCTTCACCCTCTACGAGATGCTCGAGCCGGGTTCGGCGAAGTTCAAGATCACCTACGACGTGACCACGGCCCGTGCCGGGGCCGAGTTCTTCTTGAACCCCATCCGCGTGGGGTCGGTTGCCACCGACGAGAGCGTCATCGATCTGGCCACCGGCAAGGAGCTCTACTTCGAGGTCATCAGCGGCGCCCAGGCGAAGGAACAGGGCCTGGCGCGGGCGCGCACGCCGGATGACTCGAAGTACATCAAGGTGCACCTGGCGCAGCCGATTCCGGAGGGCGGCGAGGCGCGGCTGCGGATCATCAAGACCTACGAGGACGCGGTGTCCTACTTCGTCGACGGGGAGACGGTCGTGTTCGATCGCGGTCTCGGCATCCGGGCCAACGCGGTGGTGCTTCCCGCCGGCTACGAGCTCGTCGGATCGCGCACCCCCGGAATCGTCACCACGCTCGATGACGGTCGCGTGAAGATCAGTTTCCTCAACGACCGTGACGACCAGCTCGGCGTGCGCGTCGTCGGGCGGCGAATCGGTGCCGGGGGTGACCGATGAGCTGCGGCCGTAACAACCGGCAGCCAGTCGCGATCATCGGGCCTTCCGCGCGCGAGCTGGCGCTGCCGCTGTTTTTCAGCTTGGTGCTACTGGCCGCGCTTGCTGCGGTAGCGAGCGCTCAGCAACACCGCGCCGAGCAGACCCGCGAGATCACCTACTGGATGCTCGACCCCGTGACCCACCGGTTCCGTATCTCGCACGACTTCACCGTCGATACGCCGGGCCAGCGATACGTCCACAGCTTCGTGCGCGCCGGCAGCGAGGTGACCGACGCCGAGGTC
This sequence comes from Acidobacteriota bacterium, assembly GCA_022563115.1. Lineage (GTDB taxonomy): Bacteria > Acidobacteriota > UBA890 > UBA890 > UBA890 > UBA890. The sequence continues at coordinate 5,595 of JADFNY010000121.1, forward strand.
TGGGACGTCGACGCCGGGATGCGCCTGAGAACCACGAACGTCACCGGGCGCGACGTCAACGCGCTGAACTTCTATCGCAACCGCTACGCCGACGACATGGCGGTCGTACAAGCGGAGCTGCTGGAGCCGATCGGTGAGGGTGAGTCGATCCGGGTACGGGTGATCGAGACCTACACCGACGAGGAGCGCTACTACATGGACGGCGATGAGCTCGTCTGGGACCGCTCCCTCGGCCGGCCCTACAACACCGTCAAGCTGCCGCCCGGCTGGATGCTCACGGCGGTCAATATTCCGGCGGTGATCAGCACCGATGGCGAGGGACTGGTCTCGCTGCGCTTCATCAACATCCGCAGCGATTCGATCGGCGTGGTGATCCGAGCCAAGCGCCGACCGTAGCGGGGTTCTACTAGAGCCTGCTGGACGGCGCCGTGAAGTTCAGGTGAAGTCGGGACCCGCAACACTTTCGCCACCGCCTACTGGAGGTCAGTCGGTCGCCAGCCTGCGATAGCCACCGCCGTGAAACAGCAGCGGCTCGCCCGGCTCCTCCTCGCGGTGCAGGGCGACGACCTCGCCGACGACGATCCAATGGTCGCCGCCGTTGTGGATGGCGTGGGTCTTGCAGCCGATGGATGCCAACGAGCCGGCGATGCGGGGCGCGTCGCCGGCCTCGTCCCAGGCGACGAACTCGTGCTCGGGTTCCGTGTCGTCGTTGGCGAAGTGGTTGGCGATGCCTTCCTGGTGGGCGTCCAGGATATTGACCGTGAACGAGCTGCCGACCTCGCAATACGACGAGATCCGGGCGTCCTTGGCGGGGCAAAAGAGTAGCAACGTCGGATCGAGCGACAGCGAGGTGACGGCGCTGGCGGTCATGCCACGCACCTCGCCGTCCTTGGCGGCGACGATCACAGTGACGCCGCTGGCGAACAGACCGATAGTGTTACGGTAGCTTTGCTGGAAGTCTTCGTTCGGCATGTTCACCACCTGCTGCCCCCAGCGGTCGGGACCCACTCAGGATGGAGAACCGGCCGGCGGCGCCCGCCTAGTCGATCTTCCAGAAAGCGATGCCGCCGGCCTGCTTGGCGATGTCGAGGTTGCTGACCCGCTCGAACGTCGTCAGGTCGTAGGCCTCGACCGAGCCCGGTTCCCCACCGACTCCTTCGATGGTCGCGAACGCGTAGCGGGCGTCGGGCGTGATCACGATTCCGTGCGGGATCGGCCGCAGCGTTTCGACGCGCCCGACCTCTTCGCCGGTCTCGAGGTTCCAGAAGCCCACCGCCCGGCTGCTCTTATAGGTCACCGCCAGCAGCGTCCCGTCGGCCGAGATATCGAGGTTGTAAGGACCCGCCGGGGTCTCGAACTCGCCCGTGATCTCCCAGTCCTCGAGGTCGATCTCGAGGATCTTGCCGGCGCCGTTGCCGGCGACGTAGATCTTGCCCTGTGGCGTCGGGGCGGTAGCCCAGGTCGGCTTGACCTTCGGCGGTAGGGTGAGCCCGCGGCTGACCTCCATCCGGTAGGTGTCCACCTCGACCAGCACGTCGTCCATCATGTTGACGGTGTAGAGCTTCGAGCCGTCGCGGCTCATGCGGGCGCCGTGCGGCATCACGCCGACGTCGACCCGGCCGACCTCGGTCATGCTTTCGGGGTCGACGACCGAGATCGAGCTCGGTTCCGGCAGGCCGTGGAGGTTGAAGTTGGCGACGTAGAGCAAGCCGATGCTTGCTGATACCGCCAGCGTCGAGGGAAACATGCCGACTGCGACCTCGCCGAGCCAGGCGTCGTCCTCGGTAGCGTACTTGACGATGCTGCCGTGGGGACCGGGTTGGACGTGCGCCAGCGACAGGTACCAGTACTCGCCGTCGGGCGAGATTCCGAGCCCGTGCGGTCCTTCGATCTCGGTTGGCCAGGAGCCGACCTCGATGCTCTTGATCAGGCGCAGGCCGCCGGGGCCGAAGGCGATCTTCTCGACGATGTCGTCCGATTCAGCGGCGACGTAGAACGTATACGTGCTTCGCGCCTGTGGGATCGCCGGCGAGGCGGCGATCAGCGTGCCGGCGATGGCGACGATCGCGACGGTCCCGACGATGGACGCCTTTCTCATTGCGATTCCTCGTCGTCCTTGATGCGCACCGCCCACAGGCCGGAGTTGTGGTCGGCGAAGAAGATGTTGCCCTTGAACGGCTGTGGACCCCAGGCCATCGGCGAGTTCTTCACGAAGCCCATCGGGTCGTAGGCGAGGAAGTAGCCGATCTCGCGGCCCTGGCGGTACAAGTCGCCGAGCAGCTCGCCGGAGACGTCGACGACCCGCAGGCCGCCCTGGTAGTAGGCGATGTACATGATGTCGTCCTCGACCCACAGGTTGTGGGTGCCGACCTCGGGCACTTCGTAGCGCGCTACCTCGTTGGGCTCACCCCACTCGTCCCACTCGATGACGTGGATCCAGCCGTTCATGCGCTCGGCCTCGCCCTCGTAGCCGGGCGTGTTGCCGCGGCGCCCTGACTCGTCGCCGGCGAACATGTAGAACTTGCCGGTCGACTCGCTCCAGTACGGATACGCGGCGTGGTTCCAGCCGCTCGGGTAGGCGTAGCTGCCGAGAAACACGGGGTTGTTGGGCGAGCCGCCCTGGCCCCCGCCGCCGACGTCGACGGCGACCACGCCATCGGACCAGTTCGACGAGAAGGCGATGCCGTTGGTCACCCATACGTCGTGGATCGAGGTTCCGCGGCTGTCGTGCGCGTAGCGGCCGACCCGGTACGGTTTGGTCGGGTCTTCGATGTTGATGACGTCGTAGCGTTGCCCGGCGCTCAGCGCGTAGATGTGATCATCGGCGATGTAGAGGTTGTGGACACCGCCGGTGAGCTGGTCGTCGTACGTCGCCAGGATGCGCGCACCGCCCGTTTGCAGGTCGGAGACGTCGAGGATCACCAGGCCGTTGCGCCGGTTACTGGCGCCCTCGCGGCTGATCACCGCGATGCGGCCGTCCTCCGATACCTTGACGTCGTTGACCGTGCGGGCGTCGACGTGGATGATGTCGATGACCACCATGTTGCTCGGGTCGGTGACGTCCCAGATGTAGGCGTGGCCCTCGGCGCTCCAGGTGCCGGTGATGGCGTAGTCTCTGCCGTCGACGCCCTCCCACACCCATAGGTCCGACGTGTGGCGGTCGCGCACCGCGCCGTGGCCGACGAGCTCGATCTCGCGCGCCACGTTGCGGGGCTCGATCTCCAGCGTCATCATGCTGACCTGATCGCCGGCGTTGGCGATGATGAGGTACTCGCCGGCGACGTCGGCGACGAAGCGGCCGTCCTCGGTGATCAGACCCGACGGCGCCTGGCCGAGGTTGTGGTCGACGGTGCGGGCCTGGAACGAGTACTGGATCGGGATCTCTTCTACTTCGTTGCCATCGGCGTCGAGCGCCCGCGCGTTCATGTGCACGACGTCACCGGTGCGCGCCTTGATCACCTGCGGGTTCATCTCGATACGCACCGTGGGGTTCTCTTCGACCCGGATCGGCAGGCTGATCGAGGCCGATTCGGCCGTCGCTGTGATCGTTGCCTCGCCCGCGGCGAGCAAGCTGATGCGGCCCAGCGCCGTG
>JADFNY010000122.1 GCA_022563115.1 Acidobacteriota bacterium
CGATCTCGACGTGCCCGTTCGTCATCGGGTCGAAAGAACCGGGATAAACGGCGACACGATCCATGCTGTCCTCGGGAATCAGGGGGTGGATCTGGCGGCCTACCGCTCCCCGGACGACGCGCCACGAACCGCTGAGTATAGCAGGGCAGCAGAGAGCAAATGGCGGGCGTTCAGCCCGTTGAATCGGCTGTTTCGGGGCCGCCCGCGACGACGAAAAAAGAGAACGCCGTGTCGCCGACATCGACCCGCCGAAGAAGCTCCCAGCCGGTCGCCGTTCGCGGAGCTTGCTTGTCGCGATGCTCGACGACCGCGATGCCGTGTGCGGCGATCAGTGCATGATCGAGGATCGCCTCCAAACAGCTGTGCGCGTCGGCCCAGTCGTACGGCGGGTCGAGGAAGGCGACGTCGAGGGGCTCCTCGGCCCCCGCTAGGCGGCGCAACGCACCCTGCCAGGCGCCCCGAACCACCGTTGCGGAGCCGGCGAAGCGACAAAGCTCGAGGTTTGCTTCGAGCGTCGCCACCGCCAGGGCATTCTGTTCGATGAAGACGGCGGCCGCCGCGCCGCGACTCAGGGCCTCGATGCCGACCGCGCCCGAGCCAGCGAACAGGTCGAGGAACCGGGCTCCCGGGAGGCGTGGCGCCAGGACGTTGAACAGCGTCTCGCGGGCGCGGTCGCTGGTCGGGCGCAGCCCGCCGACGTCCGGGACCGCCAGCCGGCGACCTCTCGCCACTCCGGCGATGACGCGGACGCTCATCCCGCCTGCACGGTGGCAAAGCGTCGCCCCCAGTAGCGCCGAACCCGGCGGCGATAGTCGATGCTTTCGTCGTCCTCGGCCGCGGCCAGCCTCTCGGCCTCTTCGCGGGTCGCCTCGAGCCACTCGTGATCGCGGAACGGATCACCGACGCGCAGCCCGGCGACCCCTGCCTGACGGATACCGAGCACCTCGCCCGGGCCCCGCAGCATCAAGTCCTTCTCGGCGAGCACGAAGCCGTCATCGCTCGACCGGATAGCGTCGAGACGGGCCCGCGCCATCGCCGACAAGGGCTCGTGGGCGAGAAAGACACACGTCGACGGCGCGCTGCCGCGCCCCACCCTGCCCCGCAGCTGGTGCAGCTGCGCCAGCCCGAAGCGTTCGGCGTGCCCAACGACCATCAACGTCGCGTTGGCGACGTCGACGCCGACCTCGACAACCGTGGTCGCCGCCAGGACATCGATCTCTCCGGCCCTGAAGCCTTCCATCGCCGCGAGCTTCTCGTCGTGGCTTTGGGCGCCATGCAACAGCCCGATGCGGACCCCCGGCAATTGACGTTGCAGGTCGGCCTCCAACCGGACCGCGGCGGCGAGCTCGTCATCCCCCTCCTCGATGCGCGGCGCGACGACGTAGGCCTGTTCGCCGCGTTGCGCGGTTGCCTTCAACATCTCGATGACCCGCTGCCAATCGGCCGCCGGAACAACCCGGGATACGACCGGCTGCCGCCCGGGCGGCATGTCGTCGATGGTGCACACGTCGAGATCACCGTACACCGTCAACGCCAGGGTGCGGGGTATCGGCGTCGCCGTCATGACCAGCAAGTGGGGCCATCCCTGCTGCTGGTTCGCTCCGCCCTTGGCGCGCAGCGCGGCGCGCTGCCGAACGCCGAAGCGATGCTGCTCGTCGATCACCGCCAGTCCGAGGTTCGAAAACGACACCTCGGGCTCGAGTATGGCGTGGGTGCCGACCAGCACATCGAGCTCGCCCGCCGCCAACGCTCCCAGAATCCGGCGCCGGGACGCGGCGCCTGTGTTGCCGGTCAGGCACTCCAGCGTCACATCTCGCGAAGCCGCCCACGGCCCCAGCGTCCGCGCATGCTGACGGGCGAGGATCTCGGTCGGCGCCATGATTGCCGCCTGGTAGCCGCCCGTCACCGCGGCCAGCAACGCGCACCCGGCGACCGCCGTCTTGCCGCAGCCGACGTCGCCCTGCAGCAGGCGGTGCATGGGAATCCTGCCCCCCATGTCGGCAAGGATCGTGCGGAGCGCCGCGTCCTGCCCGCTGGTGAGCTCGAAGGGCAGCGCCTCTCGAATCGCCGAGATCCTCGCCTCGTCGAACGCCATCGGCCGACCCGCGGCCTCGCTCGTCGCCCGCGATCGCTGCAGCTGCAGCGCGGTCTGGAAGGCGAGGAATTCCTCGCACACCAGCCGCCGGTGGGCCGCCGTGCGCGCCGCATTCCAGACACGCGGGTCGGCGTCGTCGGGCGGTCGATGGACGCCACCGAGCGCCGCCTGCCGCTCGATGAGGCCAAGCCGGCGTCTGGTTGCTGCCGGCAGCGATTCCGGGACCTCGCCCACCAGATCGATGCACGCGTCGATCAGACGTCGCAAGACGCCGGGTGTCAACTTGCCGATTCGTCGGTAGATCGGCACCAGCCGGCCGACGTGCAGGCCGCCTCCCTTTTCGAGCACGGGATTGACGAGTTGCAGGTCTCCCTCGTGCTCCCCGACCTTGCCGAACAACCAGACGATGTCGCCCTTGGCGATCGAATCGGCGATGTAAGGCTGCCGGAACCACACCACCTGCAGCGCACCGCCGTCGTCGCTCACCGTCGCCTCGACGCGGGCGCGACGCCCTCGGCCAACCCGCTGCACCCGCTCGACCTTCACCTCCAGGGCGCACCTTTCACCGACTTCCAGCCCAGCGATCGGGCGCACCGAGGAGCGGTCCTCGTAGCGAAACGGCAGGTACAGGAGCAGATCCTCGAGCGTCTCGATGCCGGCGTCGGCCAGGGAGGCGGCGCGCACCGGCCCCACCCCCGGCACCCGGCTTACCGGATCGCGTAGCTCAGCCACGGCCGGCCGGGGCATGGGCGACGTGCTGAAAGACTCCTGGGGGCGCCGTTGCCGGCAACCCTCCGGGCACATGGGGGCCTTTCAGCCCCCTGCTAGCATCGGGCTCATGTCGAGCGATCATGACCATGAATCTACCCCCGACGTCCTCCTTGCCGCCGCCGTCGCGTTCGAGCTGCGGCCATTTGCCCGTCGTCTGGGGGTCGAGGCCCTGGATTCCGGGCTTGCCCACGAGCCGGTCGGCAATCGCCGGGTGGTGCTGCTGTCCGCCAGCATGGGACGGGCGGGAGATGAGAAGTTCGCCGCCGCACTGCGCCACCTGCGACCCGCCGCGGTGATCAACGTCGGGATCGCCGGCGCGCTCGACCTGGCGCACCCGGCGGGGTCGACCTGGGTGGTTGAAGAGTGGCGCCACCAGCAGCATCCGCACGAACCGGCGGCCCACGCCGATGCCGCTCTGTCGGCCGACGTCGGTGACGCGCTCACGGAGACCGGCATCGCGTGGGGGAACGCCGTCGCCGTTACCGTCGACGAGCCGTTGCATGACGCCGACGAACGCGACCGCATCCGCGAAGGCAGCGGCGCCCACCTGGTCGAGATGGAAGGTGCTGCCTGGGCGACGATCGCCGCCGAGCACGGCGTGCCGTTCGCCGCCGTTCGCGTCGTCTCCGACCACGCCGACCGTCCTTTGCCCGGCCCAAGAACGAAGACCGGCCGCCGCGCTTGGCTGCTGCGCGACGACGGCACGACCCGCAAGCGGCGGTTGCTGTTGGCTCTCCTGGCATCCACTGCGTGGTTGAGACCACGGCACCACCTCCACGAGCTGAAGGCGGCGGGAGGACAGTTTCGCGACGCCGTCGACGCCCTCGACGGCGTCGCCCGGGCGCTGCTCGCTCATTTCAGTCCACCGGAATGAACCGATCGCGGAGGAGGAAGACCGCCGCATCACGGACGCCGAAATAGCGATCGATGCCGGCGGCGAGCCCCACCTGGGGTGCCGGCGCCCCTTCAGTGGAGCTGGACAGAGACAAGCTGAGAGACACCGCTTTCCTGCATCGTGACGCCGTACAGCAGGTCCGCGATCTCCATCGTCCGCTTGTTGTGGGTGATGAGGATGAACTGGGTGCGGCTCTCGAAGGAATGCAGGGCGCGGAGGAAGCGGTCGATGTTGGGCTCATCGAGGGCGGCGTCGGCCTCGTCGAGGATGCAGAACGCCGTCGGCCGATACTCGAAGATGCCGAACAGCAGCGACAGCGCCACCAACGTCCGCTCGCCGCCCGACAACAGCTGGATGTTCTGCAGCTTCTTGCCCGGCGGCTGGGCGAAGATCTCGATGCCGGTGTTCAGCGGGTCCCCCGGATCCTCGAGCTTCATGCCCGCCTTCCCGCCGCCGAACAGCTGGCGGAAGATGCGGTTGAAGTATCCGTTGACCGACTCGAAGCAGTCGGTGAAGCGCTCGATGCAATCGACGTCGATCCGTTCGATCGCCTCGCTGAGGTTGGCGGCGGCGTTCTTGAGGTCCTTGCGTTGCGCGCCGAGCTCCTGGTGACGCGCCTCCTGGACCTCGAAATCATCATAGGCGACAAGGTTGACCGGTCCGAGTCGGTCGATCTCGCCTTGCACCTCGAGGCTGAAGGCGCGCAACTGCCGGGCGTCGAGCGCCTCGACGTCGATCACCTCGTCCTTCTTTGCCCTCGTAGCCACCTTGGGCTCCTCGGTCTCTTTGGCCGGCTCGACCGGACCCTCTTCGAGGAGCTGGGCCGGTTCGATCGCCAGTCGCTCGCGGATCTGCTGCTCGACGTGCTGGCCGGCAACCCGAAACTCGGCGGCCTCGACCTCACGTTTTGAACGCACTTCTTGGGCGCGCTCCAGCTCGACACGCGCTTGCGCCTGCGCCGTCTCGAGGCCGGCGACCTCCGCCTCTCCGGCCTTGTCGTCGCTACCGGCGACGTCGACATCGGCCTCGAGCTCGATGCTCTTCTTGGCCACCTCATCGGCCTGCCTATGGGCCTTCTCGGCTTTCTTAGTGGCCACCTCGGCTGCCTCAACCAAGCTCTTGACCTGCGCCAACGTGCGCTCGCGCTCGGCCTTCAGCCGCCGACCGGCTGCCTCTGAGACGGCGAGCTCCTGGCGCGACGCATCGGCCTGCGCGGTGGCCGCCGCCGCCGTGATCGCCGCTCGGTCGCGGGTCTCCCGCGCTGCCAGCTCCTCCGGCGACGTCACCTCGAGCTCGGCCCGGACCGCCATCTTCTTCGCTTTCTTCGCTTTCGCTTGGGCTTCGACAGCCTCCTCGGCGACCTCCGTCGGCATGAGTCGAGCTTGACGGCCGCGTACCCGCACCTCGACGCCACAGGCCCAGCAGCTGCCGCTGGCGTCGACGAAGGCGTGGCCCGGATGCACGAGGGCCAGCTCCGGAGCGTCGGTTGCGTCCGCTACCAGCCAGGTATCCCGCAACAAGGAGCGAACGACCGCCTCCGCGGTCTCGGTACGGCCGCTGACCCGCTCCTGGAGCGCTCCGGTGATGCGGTCGTCCGCCGGCGGCGGAGCAACGATCGGGGATTCCCCCCGCCGCAGGGCTCGCGTGCGCCGGTTGCCGTCGAGGGCTTCGTCCAACCATTCACCGAGGCACGGCGCGGGCACGACCTTCGCATCGAGCAGATCGCCGAGCGCCAGGCTGAGGGCGGGAAAGTCCGCTTCCTCGACGACGAGATCCGCCGACAGCGATCGCGGCCCGCCGTCCTCTTCGCTCGCCGACACCGCCGGACGCATAGCCAAGTCAAGGCGTCGTCGTGCGGCCTCGAGCTCTTCTTCGGCCTGCGCGACAACGAGCTTGGTGGCGTCGGCGGCGGCTTCGGACTGTCGGGCAACCTCTTTGCGGCGGGCCTGCAGGCGGGCGGCCTCCTCGAGCTGTTCCTCGAGCTCGGCAGCGCGGCGCTGGAGCTCGGCGAGGCGCTCTTCGGCGAACGTCCGCCGGTCCTCCTGGCGCTGCGCCTCGGACTTGAGGCGCTCCTGTTCGAGCTGGTTCCGGTACAGGCTCTGACGCCGTTCCTGTTCGGCTTCCCGGGCGGTGCTCAGGCGCTTGCGCGCTCCCTCGAGCTTGCCGACCGCGGTCTCGAGCTTCTCGCGGGCCGTGGCTTCGGCTTCGCCAGCGGCACCAACCGTGGTGCCCGCCAACGATTGCCTCTGGCGCGATTCGGACAGCGCGCAGTGCAACCAGGCCCGCTCCAGCCGCCGCTGCCCCTCGCGTAGCTTCTTGTAGCGCCGCGCCCGGCCGGCCTGGCGCTTGAGGCTGCCCATCTGACGGCCGACTTCCTCGTAGATGTCGTCGATCCGCGCCACGTCTTGAGCCGTCGCCTCGAGCTTGAGCTGGGTCAGGTGGCGACGTTGCCTGTAGAGCGTGATGCCAGCGGCCTCCTCCAGCGGAGCGCGGCGCTCCAGCGAGTTGGCAGAGAGGATCTGGTCGATCTTGCCCTGTCCGATCAGGAAACATGTTCGTGTCCCCAGGCCCGTTCCCGCGAGGCGCTCGCGGATATCCCGCAGGCGGCACTTGGCGCCGTCGAGCAGGTACTCGGATTCCCCCGAGCGGAACAGGCGACGGGTGATCTTCAGTAGGTTGGGATCGCCGCTGGTCTCGGCGTCGCCGGGCCCGGCACCGTTGCCGCCGGCTCCGTTGGGCCCGTTCGACCCACTAGATCCGCTAGATTCGTTCGGTCCATTCCCCTGCCTCGCGCTCAGGTCGGCAAGCGAGGTCGCTTCGTCGTCGGGGTGCGGGCGCAGTCCGGCGTCGCCGCCCGCCTCGAGGTCGGCGAGCGGGTCGAAGCCGCTCTCATCGCCGGCGGCGCCGTTGCTCAGATAGAGGGTAACCTCGGCGAGTCCGGTCGCCCGCCGGGTCGCGGTGCCCTGGAAGATGACGTCCTGCATACGCTGGGCGCGCAGCGCCCGGGTGCTTTGCTCCCCCAGCACCCACAGGATGGCGTCGGAGATATTGCTCTTGCCGCAGCCGTTCGGACCAACGACCGCAGTGATCCCGGCAGGGAAATCGAGTTCCGCGGCGTCGGCGAACGACTTGAAGCCGCGAATTTCCAGCTTGGACAGCTTCCACACGATGCCCGGGCCTCGGGTCCGTGCCTCCCGAATTGCGCCTGCACCGGGCGACCGCTGCGAGGATCGCCCAAGGTTGTCCGGCGCGCCGGAGTGTAACACCTCCAAAACACAGCGTAAACGTGTAAACCACTACCTGTTGGGGTAGCACCCCCGGCGCACCCAAGATCGGGTAGTGTTCCCGCATGGCAACCCCCGACCGCGTCCTCTCCGTCATCATGCCCGCATACAACGAACGGGCGACGCTGCGTCAGATCGTCGAACAGGTGCTCGACTCCCCGTGGGTCGGACAGTTGATCATCGTCGACGACTGCTCGCAGGATGGCACTCGCGACCTGATACGCGACGAGATCGCCGGCCTCGACCCTCGCATCGAAGTGCAATTCCATGAGCGCAACCGCGGCAAAGGGGCCTCGATCCGCACCGCACGCGAGCACGTCAAGCTGCCGTTCTGCATCATCCAGGACGCCGACCTCGAGTACGACCCGCGCGAGTACGGCCGCCTGCTCGAGCCGCTCGTCGACGGTATCGCCGACGTCGTCTACGGCTCGCGATTCCGCGGCGAGGTGCGCCGTGTGTTGTTCTTCTGGCACGCCGTCGGCAACCGCTTCCTGACGCTGCTGTCGAACATGTCCACGAACCTCAACATCAGCGACATGGAAACCTGCTACAAGGCCTTCCGCAGCGAGATCTTCATCTCGCTCCCGCTGCGCTCCGAGCGCTTCGGCATCGAGCCGGAGATCACCGCCAAGCTGGCGCGCCTGGGCGTACGCCTGTATGAGGTCCCGATCTCTTATCACGGCCGGACCTACGCCGAGGGTAAGAAGATCGACTGGAAGGATGGCGTCAGCGCCCTGTGGGTGATCGGGCGGGAATGGATGTTCGGCGCCCGCGACCTACCCCACGGCCACCGCACGCTCGACAGCATCGCGCCGCTGCGCAGCTACCATCGCTTCCTGTGGAACACGGTCTCGGACAGCGCCGGGAGCCGTGTTGTCGAGATCGGCGCCGGCATCGGCAACATCACCCAGTTCCTCCTCAACAAGGAATACCTCTGGATCACCGACGTCGGCGACGATTACCTGCGGCAGCTCACCGCCCGCTTCGATGGCCGCGCCAACATCGGCGTGCTGCGCCTCGATCTGACCCGGCCGCTGGCCGAGGACAACGCCGGCAGCGTCCGTGGCCAAGCCGACACCGCGGTAGCGTTCAATGTCGTCGAGCACGTCAAGGATGACCGGCTGGCGCTCGAGGTGATTCGCGAGACGCTACAACAGGACGGGCGGCTGCTCCTCATCGTACCCGCTCACCCGTTTGCCTACGGAGCCCTCGACGAAGAGCTCGGGCACTTTCGTCGCTACAGCCACGTCGCCCTCGAAGCCGTGCTGCTCGAGGCGGGCTACGAGATCGAATCGATGACCCGAGCAAACGCCTTCGGTCTCCTCGGCTGGTGGCTCAACGGCCGCATCCTGCGGCGCCGGCACGTGCCGTCGCTGCAGGCCAAGATCAACAACCTTCTGACCCCGCTGCTGCGCCTGGAGCGCATGTTCCGGATCCCGTTCGGGCTCTCTCTCGTGGTCGTCGCGCGACGCGTCGCCGGCGACGAAAACCACGGTTAGCCACTCGAATCAAGCGCAGCGCCGCCATCGCGGCCATTGTGCAGGCACAGCCGTGACCGGTTGAGAAATGCGGGTTAAACTTCGATCGATCTTCAGGCGTCGCCTCTTCAGCAGGCGCGCTTCCGGAAATCCTCCAGCCGACGTAGCTCAGTGGTAGAGCAGCTGATTCGTAATCAGCAGGTCCGGGGTTCGACTCCCCGCGTCGGCTCTTTGGAAATGTAGGATTGGAAAGGGTTTACAGGGATTCGGCGGCGAACCCAAGGGCGTCTAGAAGTTGGGAGTCCTTGCGGCGTCCCTGCCAGAACACCCAAGGTTACTCGGCTCCGTAGACGGTGATGAAATCGCCCGCGGTGCGTTTTCTGTCGACGCCGCGCCCGATCAGCAAGCCGAGGAGGCCGAACGCGGCGCCGAACAGCGCGACGGTGATCGGCCAAAAACTTCCCTCCTCGGTGGCGTCCCGGGCTCCTAACGCCGCCCCGGCGCCGCCCCCGATGCCGGCGCCGAGCCATCCGCCCTGGCGTCGCCGGTCCTGGGAGGCGCGCACCTGGAGATAACGGACGTCGTCGCGTGGCAACGCCAGCGTGACGCCGGCTTGTTCGCTGGCCGCGTCGTC
>JADFNY010000123.1 GCA_022563115.1 Acidobacteriota bacterium
TGCCAAGGAGCAATCGAGTATAACTGTCGAGGGCCGCGTCTTCGGGCTTGACATCCGGGACCAACTGTTGGAACCGACGGTCGAGTTCAATGAAGCCTGGTGATCCTGTCATTTCATTCCCTGGAAGATCGCGTTGTAAAGCAGGCTTTCCGGTATCTGGCGAGCGACTGCGTGTGCCCGCCGCGTTTACCGCGATGCGCCTGCACCAAGTTCATGGAGGTTGAAATCCTGACGAAGCGCCCGCTGACGCCACGAGCCGAAGAGGTCGAGGTGAATCCTCGGTCTCGGAGCGCGAATCTGCGCGCTCTGGTGCGCCTTTAGGCCCGGCGAGCACGACGTCACAACGGAAGGAACGAGTGTCCGGAGCATGTGGTCCCGGCGCCTTAGCTAGACCAAAATGAGTTGTAAAATGCCTCCCTTTACAACCCTGGCTAGCATTCGCCCCTGGCTGTCGGGGCCACGCTCCGGATTTTTTCTTCCCCTCTCAAGCAGGGAGGGCTGAGAATGGCCCCGATTCGTCGTCCCAGGGTGGTCAACGGACCGCTGGTCAAGCCGCGTGAGCCGGGAAGGTTCGGTGATCTGACGCGCATGACCGTGCTCGGCCTGCTGCTGGCGGTCCCCGCCTTCTTGTACGCAGGCCTGCAAGCTAAATTGCACCAGTATCGCGGCGAAGTCGTCGTCCTCGAGGCACGCATCGACCAGCTCGACGAACAACGCCGGCGCCTCGATATCGAGCTCGCCTCGGTAAGTGACCTGGGGCGAATCGAGGAACTGGCCGGTGAGATCGCCGGCTTGGTCGAAGCCGAGCAAGACCAGGTCGTGTATCTGCCGCGGACTCCTGTTGCGCCCACCCGAGATCTGATGTTCCTGGCCGAGGCCACAGGAGACCCGGATGGTCGTAACCGACCATAACAACCGCGGCGTCGGCCGCCTCCAGCGGCGCCGCCTGTTCCTGGTGCTCGCCGGCGCCGCCCTGTGGACCGGACTGCTGGTCGGCCGCCTCGTGCACCTACAGGTGGTGCTGCACGACGATCTGATCGAGCGCGCCCGCCGGCAGCAAGAGTATGAGGTCACCATCCCGGCGATGCGCGGCAGCATCCTCGCGCGCGACGGCAGCCTGTTGGCCAGCAGCATCGAAGAAACAGCGGTTTACGTCCACCCCCACCTCCTCGACGATCGCGACGCCGCGCCGGAGATCCTAGCGCCGGCCCTGCGGATGTCAGTCGAGGAGGTGACACGCCTTGTGAACCAGGACGATCCCCTGGTTTATCTGAAACGGTACGCCCCGCCCGAGATCGTCAGCGCGGTCGAGGCAGTGAAACGGGAACACGACCTCTACCTCTCGGTCGGTAGGCACCCGGCCAACCGCCGCTACTACCCGAATCGCCAGCTCGCGGCCCACGTCTTGGGCTTCGTGAACAGTGAAAACCAGGGCGCGGCCGGCATCGAGTACCGGTTCAACGACGTCATTCGTGGCCAGGATGGAAGATGGTTGACCCTCAAAGACGGCGGACAGAAGCCCATCGATCCCGATGGGTCTTTCCGTGAGGACCCTACTCCTGGCCACGATATCTCTCTGACCATCCACCCGCTTATCCAGCGGGTTGCCGAATCGACGCTCGAGCAGGTCGTTCGCGAGCGGGAGGCGGACGGCGCCGCCGCTGTCGTTATGGACCCGCGTACCGGCGAGGTGCTGGCACTGGCCTCCTATCCCACCTTCAACCCGAACGTCCACGATCAGGCGCTGGTCGAGCTTTCGTCCAGGAACAGCGCCGTAAACACCGTCTACGAGCCCGGATCGACGTTCAAGATCTTTACCGCGGCGGCCGGCTTTCACGACGACCTCGTCTTCGAGGACGAGCTCATCGACTGCCAGGGCGGCGCCCTGCGGGTCGCGAACCACACCTACCACGACTGGAGAAGCGGTTTCGGCATCATGCCCTTTTCCAAAGTCTTCGCCAACTCGAGCAACGTCGGCATGATCAAGGTCGGCCTGCGGCTGCAGCCGGAGCGTTTTTACCAGTGGCTACGGGCGTTCGGCTTCGGCGAACCCACCGGTATCGGCCTGCCGGGCGAAGCCTCCGGCATCCTGCGGCCGACGAGCCGCTGGTCGGCGCTCTCGCAGAGCTCGATGATCATCGGCCAGGAGATCGGCGTCACACCGCTGCAGCTCGCCACCGCCGTCTCGGCGGTCGCCAACGGCGGCCTGTTGATGCAGCCGTACGTCGTTTCGGAGATCCGCGACGCCGCCGGCAACGTGCAGTTCGAGCACCAGCCTACGGTTCGCCGCCGCGTCCTCGACGAGGTCACCGCGGCGCGCGTCATGGATGTCTTGGAGAGTGTCATCAACCCGGATTCGGCGACCGGTCGAGCCGCGGGGATTCGCGGCTATCGGTTGGCAGGCAAGACCGGCACGGCCCAGAAGATCGGCCCTGATGGTCTGTACAGCCAGTACGTGTCGTCATTTGTTGGAATTCTGCCGGCATCTGCTCCCGAGCTCGTCGTGCTCGTCGTGATCGACGCCCCGCGCAAGGGCTACTATGGAAGTGAGGTCGCTGCTCCGGCCTTCCGGACCATCGCCGAGGCGGCGGTAAGGGTCCTGCGCTTGGCACCCGACGCCGCGGCCGCTCCTGTGCAGATCATCGGCAGCTAGCGCAAGCCGTGGGCTTGCGCTCGATAGGTGTCCTCGGTACCGGACACCGGAATTGCCCGTCAAGGGGTGACCGGCGCAAACAGCAAGGGGAGGCCATGCCGACGAGGTCCGCCCTCGCGTCCCTGCTGTCAGGGACCGAGACCAGTTACCGCGGCGATGCCGACACGGTCGTAACCGGGATCGCGTACGACTCGCGAAAGGTCGAGCCCGGCGACGTTTTCGTCGCCGTGCCGGGGTTCGTGCACGACGGGTTGCGCTTCGTCGCCGAAGCAGTTGCCGCCGGCGCGGTAGCGGTCGTCGCCGAGGCTGACCTGAGCGACGTCGACCTTCCCACCGCTCCCAACGTGTGGGCCCACGTCCCTGACGCCCGCGCCGTGTTGGCACCGATGTCGGCCGTGTTCTACGGCAACCCGAGCCACGACCTCACCGTCGTCGGGGTCACCGGGACGAACGGCAAGACCACGGTTACCGCCCTCATCGAGGCAATCCTCGCGGCGCGCGGGCCGGTGGGGCGCTGGAGCACGACGACGGTACGTGTTGCCGGCGTGCCCTACCCCGCCCATCGCACCACCCCCGAGGGCCCCGACCTGCAGAAGGTCCTGCGCCGGATGGTCGACGCCGACTGCTGGGCGGCGGCGATTGAAGTTTCTTCGCACGCGCTGACCTTGCGGCGGGTCGACGGGACGCGCTTTGCGGCCGCCGTCTTCACCAACCTCAGCAACGACCACCTCGACTTCCACACCGACATGGGAGAGTACCTCGAGGCCAAGGCGATGCTGTTCGAGCGTCTCGAAGCGGACGCCGTCGCGGTGTTGAACGTCGACGACCCGGCCTCCGCGACGCTGGCCGAACGGACCAAGGCCCGGGTGGTCGGCTACGGCTGGGCCCCGCCGCCGGTCATCGACGTTCCGACCTATCGCATCGCCCGTTGGGAGTATCTCGGGAGCGGCAGCAGGCTGCGTCTGGAGACCCCGCAAGGGGAGCTCGAATTCGAAAGTCCCTTGTTCGGCCCGGCGAACGGCGAAAACCTCGCCGCCGCGATCGCCCTAGCGTTCGAGCTCGGCGTCAGCGCCGACGAGATCGCCGCGCCGCTGGCCGCCTTCGAGGGCGCCCGCGGCCGCTTTCAGCGCCTGCTGTGGGGTCAGCCGTTCACCGTCCTCGTCGACTTCGCCCACACGCCGGCGGCCCTACAATCAGCTCTCGCCGCCTCCCGAGACCTTGCAGCGGCGCACCGGGTAATCGTCGTATTTGGTTGCGGCGGCGACCGCGACCGCGGCAAGCGGCCGGTGATGGGAAAGATCGCCGCCGACGCCGCCGACCAGGTGATCATCACCTCCGACAACCCGCGCAGCGAGGATCCGGACGCAATCCTCGAGGAGGTCGAGGCCGGGGTTCCGGAGGGAACGCGGGCGCAGGTGGAGCGCGAGGTCGACCGCCTGGCCGCGATCGTTCGGGCGCTGGAACGCGCCCGGCCGGGGGATTGCGTTCTGATCGCCGGCAAGGGTCACGAGACCGAGCAGGAATTCGCCGACCACAAGATCGAGTTTGACGACGCGGCGGTCGCCGGCGAATGGCTCGAGGCGCGTTTTGGCCGAACCGCTGCGGCCGAAGCGGAGGCGGCGCCATGATCCCGATCTCCGCCGCACAGCTCTCCGAGATCCTGAGCGCTCCGACGACCTCCGGGAACCCCGACACGGTTGCGGAGTCGGTGACGATCGACTCGCGTACGGCGGGCGACGGCGACTGCTTCTTCGCCATCATCGGCGAGCGGCTAAACGGTCACGACTTCGTCGATCAAGCGCTGGCGGCTGGAGCCGGCATCGTGGTGGTGGAGCGGCCGGTTGAGATAACCGGGTCCGACAGCGCCGATACCGCGATCATCCAGGTCGACGACACCACCGCGGCGCTGCAGGCGCTCGCCGGCTGGCTGCGCCAGCAGCTCGATCCGACGGTGGTGGGCATCACCGGGAGCTTGGGAAAGACCACCACCAAGGAGCTCACCGCCGCGCTCCTCGGGATTCGCTACGACGTCCACGCCACTCCCGGCAACCTCAACAACCACTGGGGTCTACCGCTATCGCTGCTGGGCCTTGAAGCGCGTCACCAGGTAATGGTTGCCGAAATGGCGACAAGCCGGGCGGGCGAGGTCGGGGTGCTGGCGCGTCTCGCCGATCCGAGCATCGGCGTGATCACCAACGTCGCACCGGCGCACATGGAGAACTTCGCCGACCTCGACGCCGTCGCCGCCGCCAAAGGCGAACTCGCCCAAGAATTGCCGGCCTCGGGGACGCTGATCGTCAACGCCGACGATCCACGCACCAACGCGATGCCGCAGAAGCTGGCCCCGCACGTCACCGACGTGGTGCGTTTCGGCTGCGGGGCCGCGGCCGATGTGCGCGCCACAGACCTCGCCCCGGGCTCCAGCGGCTGGACTCTGAATCTCCACATCGGGTCGGCGTCGCGCAGCATCGACCTACGACTTGCGGGCGCGCCGGGTGTTTCGTGCTTCCTCGCAGCGGCGGCCACGGCCCACGCGCTGGAGATCTCGATCGACGAGATCGCCGCCGAAGCCGCCAAGCTCGAACCGTTGCCGAACCGTGGTGCGATCCGCCGAACCGACGGCATCACCTTGATGGATGAGAGCTACAACGCCAGCCCGCTGGCGATGCACGCCGCCCTCGAAACCCTCGCCACCCTGCCCGCCGATGGCCGCCGTATCGCCGTTCTCGGTGACATGCTCGAGATGGGCGATTGGACCGATCGGGTTCACCGCGAGGCGGGAAGGAAGGCCGCCGAGATCGACGTCGACCTCCTCGTCACCGTCGGCGCCTGCGCCGGGCTGATGGCCGAGGGCGCCGCGGCGACCGGAATGACCCGGGAAGCAATCCACGCGTTCGACACCGCCGAAGAGGCCGCATCCTGGCTCGCACCTCGCCTGTTGCACGGCGACACGGTGTTGGTGAAGGGATCGCGCGCCGTGCACCTGGAGCGCGTGGTCCAAGCCGTGACCACCGCGGCCGCGGTTCCGAACGGCGTCGTGGAAGGCTGACATGTTGTACGAGCTGCTCTTCGGGCTGCAGGACGTGTTCTCGCCGTTCAACGTGTTTCGCTACATTACCTTCCGGACGGCGCTGAGCGCCGTCACCGCCCTGCTGTTGACGCTGCTGTTCGCCCCGTCACTGATCCGCTGGCTGAAGGCGAAGCAGGTTGGTCAACGCATCCGCTCCGAAGGCCCACCGGATCACAACGCCAAGGCGGGCACGCCGACCATCGGCGGCCTCCTGATCGTGGGTTCCATCGTCATCAGCACGCTGCTGTGGATGGACCTGCACAACCGGTTGGTGTGGGTCGCCCTCGGATCGACGCTCGCTTTCGCGGTCCTCGGCTTCATCGACGATTACCTGAACGTCATCCATCCGCGGCGGCGCGGCCTCTCGGTGCGCTCTAAATTCGCCGGCCAGATCACCGTCGGCCTCATGGTCGGCGGCATCCTGCTGTGGCTGTCGAGCCAGGGCACGTTCTCGACCCAGCTAGCGTTCCCGTTCTTCAAGGAGCTGTCACCGTTCCTCAACTGGATGTACCTGCCGTTCGCAACGCTGGTTCTGGTGGCCGCCTCCAACGCCGTCAACCTCACCGACGGCCTCGACGGGCTCGCCGCCGGCACGACGCTGATCGCGGCGGGGACCTACACCGCGTTCGCCTACCTGGCCGGACACGTTGCCATGGCCGAGTATCTCAACATCATCTACGTTCCCGACGCCGCCGAGGTGACCATCTTCGTCGGCGCCATCGTTGGGGCTTGCGTCGGATTTCTGTGGTTCAACTGCCACCCCGCCGAGGTCTTCATGGGGGACACGGGCTCGCTGGCGCTCGGTGCCGCGGTCGGCACGGTGGCCCTGCTGATCAAGCAGGAGCTCAACCTGTTCTTCGTCGGCGGCCTGTTCGTCGTCGAGGCGCTGTCGGTGATCATCCAGGTGGGCTCGTACCGATTCACCGGCAAGCGGGTCTTTCGCATGGCCCCGCTGCACCATCACTTCGAGATGAGCGGCTGGCCCGAGTCCAAGGTGGTCGTACGCTTCTGGATCCTCGCCATCATGTTCGCCCTCCTCTCGCTCGCCACCCTGAAGCTGCGATGAACGCACCCGTGCACCGCGAAGAGAACACCCAGGCGGCCTGGCAGGACCGCAACGTCGTCGTCGTCGGCGCCGGCGTCAGCGGCCTTGCCGCCGCCCACCTGTTGCTCGACTGCGGCGCCCGCGTGACGCTGACCGACGCCCGATCGGAAAGCGAGATTCCCGAGGCCGTCGAGCTCACGGAGCGCGGCGTGACGCTGGTCGCCGGCGAGCATCCACGTGGGCTGTGGACGGGCGTCGACACCGCCGTGTTCTCGCCCGGCATCCGGCCGGATGCTGCGGTCACGACCGCGGCGCAGGAAGCCGGGGTGACGATCCTGGCGGAGATCGAGGTCGCCGCCGGCTTGACCGAGGCGCCGATGATCGCCATCACCGGATCCAACGGCAAGAGCACCGTAACCTCGATGCTCGGCGCGATCTTCGAAGAGGCCGGCCTCGCGGCGCCGGTTTGCGGCAACATAGGCCCCGCCCTCAGCGAAGCGGTGCGTGCGGAGCTCAACGGTGACAGCTACCCCGACGCCTACGTCGTCGAGGTGTCGTCGTTCCAGGCGCACGCTCTTCGCGACTTTCATCCGCGTTTCGCGGTGATCCTCAACATCCAGCCCGACCATCTCGACTGGCACGGATCGCTGGACGCCTACGCCGATGCGAAGTTGCGCCTCGCCCGCAACATGAACGCCGGCGATTGGTTGGTCTACAACGGAGACGATGCCGAGCTGACGTCGCGTCTGCCGCGAACCCCGGTCCGCTTGCTGCCCTTCACGTTCGAGCCGTATGAGCCGGCGCCGCCCGCCGCGTGGGTCGGCGACGGCAAGATCTGGTGGTGGGCCGGCGACCGGAAGGACGCGGTCATGGATGTCGCGGAGCTCCGTGTCATCGGCCGGCACAACCAGGTGAACGCCTGCGCCGCCGCCGCCGTCGCGTCGTTGCTCGGCGTGGCCCCCGAGCCGATCCGTGCCGCGCTGGCGAGCTACCGAGCGCTCGAGCACCGCATGGAGTATTGCGGCGAAATGGGCGGCGTCCGCTGCATCAACGACTCCAAGGCGACCAACGTCGACGCTGCGCTGGCGGCCCTGTCGGGCTTCGATCGGGGCGTTTGGCTCATTCTCGGCGGCCGCGACAAGGGGGCCGACTTCGGCAAGTTGTTGCCGGTGCTCGACGAGCGCATCGCCGCCGTCCTGCTGATCGGAGAGGCGAGCGATGCCATCGCCGCCGCCCTCGGCGACCAGATGAGCCTGCAGCGCTGCGAGACGATGGAACGCGCCGTCGCGCGTGCCCTCGACAAAGCAACCGCGGGCGACACGCTGCTGCTCTCCCCCGCTTGCACCTCATTTGACCAATACCCCAACTTCGAAGGCCGCGGCAGGCACTTCAAGGAGCTGGTGGCGGCGCGCACCGCCGCAGGTGGCCCCTCAGAGCACCCGATGGAGACCTAGGAATGGCAAGTCGCTGGTTGGCTATCGACAAACCGCTGTTCGCCACCTCCATCGCGATGATCAGTCTCGGCTTGCTGATGGTGTATTCGTCGTCGTATCACCAATCGCAGCAAATCTACGGCAACGGCACCCACTACCTGTTCCGCCAGGCGTTCGCGGCGATGGTCGGAATCGCGGTCATGCTCCTGGCGCTGCGCATCGACTACCGGCTGTACAAGCAGCGCCCATTCGTCCTCTTCGCCGTGGGTACCACGCTGGCCATGCTGATCTTGGTGCTGATCATCGGCAACGGTGAGGGAACGCGGCGCTGGCTATCGCTTGGGCCCCTGAACCTGCAGCCCTCGGAGATCGCCAAGTTGACGACAGTGCTGTTTCTGGCCGGCTATCTGACCCGCAAGGACGCCGAGATCAACGACTGGTGGAACGGCCTCTTCCCGGCCCTGGCGATGATCGGCTTGTTCGCGTTGCTCATCCTGCGGGAGCCCGACCTGGGTACCGCCGCGGTGGTGGTCGCGGCGGCCGGCGTCATGCTGATGGTTGCCGGCATGGCGTGGCGCTACATCGTCGGCTTCGGCACCCTCGCGGTGGCTCTGGTCAGCGCCCAGATCCTGACGACCGGGTACCAGACACGCCGCATCGTGGCGTTCCTGAACCCGTGGGCCGACCCTCTGGACGTCGGGTTTCAGACCGTCCAGTCGCTGATCGCCGTCGGCACCGGCGGAATCGTCGGCGCCGGCCTGGCGGAAGGCAAGCAGAAGCTCTCCTTCCTGCCCGAGCCCCACACCGACTTCATCTACGCCGTCATCGGCGAAGAGCTCGGCCTGGTGGGTTCGACCTTGGTGATCGCCGGCTTCCTGATGATCCTGTGGCGCGGCCTGCGGGCCGCGGTAATGGCGCCCGACAAGTTCGGCTTCTATCTCGGCGTCGGCTTGAC
>JADFNY010000124.1 GCA_022563115.1 Acidobacteriota bacterium
GCGCGCCCTGAGGAGTTGGTTCGGCGTCAGCATCGGGCCGGCGACCTTGGCCGAGATCGCGCTCGCGGTCGAGGTCGACCGCCTCGGTTTGGCGGGCGGCCCGATGGATCGTGTCATCCAGGCATACGAGGGCTTGATGCTGATGGACCTGCAGGAGCCGCGCTCCGAGGCTTCGTACCGGCGGCTCGATGCGGCCCTGCTGCCGCCGCTGTTTGTCGCTTGGGATCCCGGGGGCGGCGACCCGTCGAGCGGAGCGCACGGCGACCTGAGGGCGCGATGGGACGCCGGCGATGCAGAGTTGCAGCGCATCATGCAGAGCTTCCGTCCGCTCGTCGACGAAGGCGTGGCGGCGCTCGAGGCCGGCGACCACACGCGGTTTCGCACGCTCATGCGGCGAAATTTCGAGCTCCGTGCCAGCTTCTTTCCGATCTCCGACGCCGATCGAGAGATGGTCGCCATCGCCGAGGGTTGCGGCGCGGTGGCCAAGTTGTGCGGCTCCGGCGGCGCCGTCGTGGGTTCGGCGGAAGACCCGCGGCACATCGAGGGAATCTCGGCCGCGTACCGCGAGAGCGGCTTCGAGTGGATCCGGCTGCAGTTCTCCGACTGAGGGCCGGCACCGAATGCACGAGCCCGGACTTCTCAACGGTCGCGAAGCGACGCAACCCGCTGAGAAGCTAGCCGTCGTCCGCGGCGCGCTCGCGCAGCACGAACTTCTGGATCTTGCCGGTCGAAGTCTTCGGCAGCGGGCCGAACACGACGTGCTTCGGCGCCTTGAAGTGGGCCATGTTGTCGCGGCAGTACTCGATCAACTCGTCGGCGCCGGTGGTGGCACCGTCGGCGAGGGTGACGAAAGCGCACGGTACCTCGCCCCACTTCTCATCGGGTTTCGCCACCACGGCGACCTCGAGAACGTCGGGGTGGCGGTACAGCACGTCCTCGACCTCGATGCTCGAGATGTTCTCACCGCCCGAGATGATGACGTCCTTGGAGCGGTCCGTGATCTGCAGGTAGCCGTCTGCGTGCCGGACGGCGAGGTCGCCGGAGTGGAACCAACCGCCGGCGAAGGCCTCCTCGGTCGCTGACGGGTTCTTGAGATAGCCCTTCATCACGTTGTTGCCGCGCAGGAACACCTCGCCGATGGTCCGCCCGTCGCACGCAACCGGCTCGAGGGTCTCGGGATCGGCGACCATCAACCCTTCGAGGAGGTGGCCGCGGACGCCCTGGCGGGCTTTGAGGGCGGCGCGGGTTGCGGGTTCTTCGGCGTCCCATAGATCACCCTGCCAGGCGCACAGCGTCACCGGGCCGTAGGTCTCGGTCAGGCCGTACACGTGGGTCACGTCGAAGCCCATGGCCTCCATCCCCTCGATCACCGCGGCGGGTGGGGCGGCTCCGGCGGTCATCACTTCGACCCGATGGTCAATTCCCGCCTTCTCCTCGGCCGGGGCGTTGACCAGGAGGTTCAAAACGATCGGGGCGCCGCAAAAATGGGTGATGTTCTCGGCACGGATCAAATCGAAGATCGCCTCCGAGCGAACCTGTCGAAGGCATACCGAGGTCCCGGCGCGGGCGGCGAGAGTCCACGGAAAGCACCAACCGTTGCAGTGAAACATCGGCAGGGTCCACAGGTACACGGCGTGGGGCGGCAGGTTCCAGTCGAGCGCCATCTGCAGGGCGTTCAGATAGGCGCCCCGGTGGTGGTAGACGACGCCCTTTGGGTTGCCGGTTGTTCCCGAGGTGTAGTTGAGGGCGATAGCGTCCCACTCGTCCTCCGGAGGCACCGGGGCTTGCTCGGCATCTCCCTCGGCAAGCAGCTCCTCGTAGGTGAGGGCGCCGATTCGCCGCACCGAGCTCGGGTTATCGGGGGCCAAGCTCGGGTTATCGGGGGCGAAGCTCGGGTTATCGGGGGCGAAGCTCGGGTCCTCGATGTCGACGACCAGCAGGTCGGCGTCGAGACCGTCGAGAGCCTGCCGCGCCACCGGGGCGAGCTCCGGATCGACGATCAACACCTTGGCCTCGCCGTGACCGAGGATGAACCGCACGGTGTCGGCATCGAGGCGGATGTTGATGGCGTTGAGCACCGCCCCCGACATCGGCACGCCGAAATGGGCCTCGAACATCTCCGGGATGTTCGCCGACAGGATCGCGACGGTGTCGCCGCGGCCGACGCCGCGTCGCCCGAGCGCCGATGCCAGGGCGCGGGCGCGGGCGCGGGTCTCGGCCCAGGTGTAGCGGCGATCGCCGTACACCACCGCGGTCCGATGCGGATAGACGTCGGCAGCCCGCTCGAAGAACGACATCGGCGTCAACGCGGTGTGGTTGGCGGCGTGGCGCGCGAGATCGCGGTCGTAGATGCCGGTTGGGGACTTCGACTCGTTCATCGTCTGGCTCCCGGGCCGACCGGTCAAGAAGTCCGGGCTACCCCTTGAGGTCGATCTCTTCGCCCATGCCGCGGGCGATCGCCTCGCGGTACACGTACGCCGCGGTGGCGATGTCCTGGTAGGCGACGCCGACCGACTTGAACACGGTGATCTCGTCGTTCGACGTGCGACCGGGCTTGGTGCCGATGATCACCTCGCCGAGCTCGGCGGCGATGTCGGCCTCGCTGAACTCTCCGGATTCGATCGCCGCCATCAAGTCACCGGCTTCCATCAGGACCTGCTCGGTGTAGTCGACGACGACGTGAGCGCGAGCGTACACCGAGGGTGCGAGCTCCTGCTTGGCGGGTGAGTTGGCGCCGATGCCGTTGACGTGCGTGCCCGGCTCGAGCCACTCGCCCTGGATGATCGGCTCCTTGGAGGTCGTCGCGGCGGTGACGATGTCGCTGCCGGCGACCGCCTCCTCGCCGCTGCCGACCGCTGCGGCCTCGACGCCGTCGTTCCGCAGGTCGTTGGCGAAGTTGTCGGCTGCCTCGGGGACGACGTCGAAGATCTTGACCTGTTCGATGTCACGGACGACGCGGATCGCGTCCACCTGGGCGCGCGCCTGCACCCCGGCGCCGAACACGCCGAGGATCTTTGCGTCGGGGCGCGCCAGGTGCTTGACCGCGACGCCGCCGGCCGCGCCGGTGCGCGTGCGGGTGATGTGGCCGGCTGGGAGGATGCCCTGAAAGCCGCCCGTTTCGCCGTCGAACACCAGAATCGTGAAGTACGTCAGCTCCGGCGCCCGGCGGCCGGGAACCCCGGTGAGCGTCTTGAGGCCGAAGGTGCTCATTCCCGGGAGCGCCGCCGCCATGATGCGGTAGGTACCGACCTCACCGCCGAGCGCCAACGCCATGCGCGGCGCCAGGATCGCTTCGCCCTCGGCGTCGAGCTTGTGGGCTTCCTCGACGATGCGGACGCCGTCTTCCATGCTGAGAAGCTCGCGGACCTCGGATTCCTTCAGTAGCAATGGCATCTGTGTTTGGGTCTCCGTTCAGGTGTAGCAGGGTGCTGAAGAACTCCCCGGGGTGCTGTTACGGGCACCGTGGGGGCATCTGCTAGCTTTCTTGCGCCACGATAGGGTTGCTGATGCGGCCGATTCCGGCCACCGAAACGTCGACGACGTCGCCCGGTCCGACCGGGATCATTCCCTTCGGGGTCCCGGTGGCGATGATGTCGCCGGGGTACAACGTCATGATTGCCGAGATGAAGGCGACGAGCTTCGGGATCGGGTGCACCAACTGGGTGAGCGGGCCGTGTTGTTGGAGTTCGTCGTTGACGTGGGTCTCGACGATCAGCGCCAGCGGATCGAGGCCGGTGGCGACGCACGGGCCGACCGGCGCGAAGGTGTCGTATCCCTTGGCGCGCACGAACGCCTCCTCGCGGTTCTGGATGTCTCGCGCGGTGACGTCGTTGATCACGGTGTAGCCCCAGACGTGATCCATGGCGGCGTCCTCGCTTATCAGGTGCCCCTCTTTGCCCATGACGACCGCCACTTCGCCCTCGTAGTTGAGGCGCTCGCAGGCCGGCGGATTGACGATCGGCGAGGTGCCCGTGGTCAGCGTGGTGAGCGGTTTGATGAAGATCAGCGGCTCTTGCGGCACGGCGCGCTCGCGTTCCTCGGCGTGGGCGGCGAAGTTGCGGGCGACGCCGATGATCTTGGTCGGCGTGCAAGGGACGAGCAGCTCGACGGCGGCGCGTTCGACGACCCGATCGGTCGGCTCGCCGCCGGCCAGCGGGTCACCACTCAGCAGGCGCAGCTGCTCGTCGGCGGGGTAGGGCTCGTCGGTCTCGGGCTCGGCGGCCTGCGCCCAATGGACGGCGCCCTCGAGCTCGACGCGGTAGAAGCGGTTCTTCGCTGGCACGGCGAGGGATCCCTTTTCGGTAGGGGCGGTGACGTGTGGGTGTTTCTTGCGTTGCGGGGATCGTACCCGGTCATCACCGTAATCACGATGACGGGCGAGAACGTCCAGCTGCCGTCGGCTGCGTTCCAGGTCAGCGAGGCATCGATGTCGGTTTCGCTCGTCGTCGATCCGGCCCAAAGCTGGGTCCCCGGCCACGTCGAGGTCTGGCCACACGATGTTCGTTCAGGGCTGCCAGGAGACGCCTACCGAGCCCGTCCGCCGGGGCCGCTGTCCCAGTTCTGGGCGCTGGAGATATTCGGGAAACCCCACTGCTCGCCGTTCCAGCCCAGGAAGCCGTCCATCCGGAAGGCCCAGAAGCCGGTGGTCATGTCGGAGACGACGATCAGGCCGTCGGCGTTGCGAACGTCGACGCCCCAAACCCCGTCGAACATCGGGTTGCCCATCGAGGCCTGGGTCGGAAGGAAGGTGTCGTACCAGGCGACGGTAACCGGGTTGGTCGGGTCCATGACGCTGAACACCTGCAGCCCGTCGAGATACCCGGAGACAAACACGTACGGCCAGCGCACCTCGTGGTTGTGGGCGAGGTTCCTCCAGTCGGCGGTCCAGGCCGAGATCGGGCGGCTGATGTTGCTGAGCTCCCCTTCGAGCGCCGGCTGTAGGTCGAAGATGCGCAACGGGGCGTGCTGGTATTCGGTCTCGGCGATCACGTAGCGGCCGTCGGGTGAGGGGGTGAAGGTGTGGCCGCGGGTGACGCCGGAGATCCCGGTCAGGCTGACGAGCAGGCTCGGGTTCTCGAGGTCGGTAATGTCGTAGACGTAGTAGCCGCCGGTGCCGCCGCCATAAAAGCGGTCGGTCTCAGTATCCGGGTGGTAGCCGGCGTAAAAGTCGTGGTAGCCGCTCGAGCCCGTCTGCCCGGCGGGGACGGGAATGTGGGCGACGAGCGCTTCGTCGGCGCGGCCCTCGACCACGTAGCCGAGGTCGTAGACGTGGGCGAAGGGGCCCGAAATCGTCGTCATGAGCAACACGCGGCCGTTGCTGTGCTTGTAGATGAAGATGTTGTGAAAGCCGCCGAGTAGCTCGCTGTCGCGGATTCGCGCGACTTCTCGGACGGAGTCCGGATCGGGCAGATCGGTGACGTCGAGGACGACGGCGCCGAGGTCGCTGTCGGGGCCACCCTGGCCGAACTGCATCGACAGCACGACGTAGTATCGCCCGTCCCACTTGAAGTACTTGATGTCCTTGCCGCCGGCGCCGACGTGGAGGTCCTGGTTCTCGATACGCCAGCGGTAGATCACCTCGGGGCGCTCCGGGACGTGCAGATCGATAATGTCGAGGCCCATCTCGCCCTCGCGTCCAAAGATCTCACGCGCCACGTAGGCGTAGGGGCGATCCATCTCCTGCTCGATCTCGATGTCGGCGACGCTTAGCGGCGCGCCCAGCGGCAGGTGCGCGACGACGGTGATGTTGTCGCTGCCGCGTTTCGCGGGCGTCCACTGCTGCGGTGAGCCGCTCGCCGCCCCGGCGGCCCCGTCGGCGCCGGTGGCGAAGATTGCGATCGACAGAATGAGGACGGGTAACCATGGGTGTCGTGTTCTCATCGAGACCTCTCGGTTGTGCGCGTGCTTACGCTTCGCTGCCGGCGCCGATGCGCCGTGCGAAAGACCATGCCAGATGATCGGGAGGTTGTCGACGGAGTCGGGATCGTCCACCCGAGAGAGCGCCGACTCCCGGGGGTTTGCTGCGCACTGGCCGTCACCGCTGATCAGGCTTTCACACCGGCCCCAAAAGGGATTGCCACAACGCGCTCCGATGGGTTTTCTTGGGGGAAGCCAAGTCGGTCCTTTGGTGAGCCCGGCGCTGCGGCGCCGGAAAGGAGTTGATCGATGGCGACGGTCGCCTTCTTCTATCAGGTAGCGGCGTTGTTGTTCACGATTCTGGTGTTCGTTTCGTTCGTGCGCGGCACCCGCGGAGTTCCGTCGCCGCCGGAGCCGAGGACGAGGCGGGGTCCGGTAAGTGGCCTCAGCGTCGTCCTCGTCCTCGACGCCGAGGCCGACGCCGAGCATTGCGTCGCCGCGCTGCTGGCGCAGGACTACCCCAAACTACAGCTCGTCGTCGTGCTGGCGGGCGCGCTTGTCGACAAGACGACACGGGCACGGCTCGAGGCCGACCCTCGGGTTCGCCTTCTCGAGTTGGGGCACCCTCCCGTCGGCTGGATGCGCAAGAATGCCGCCTTCGCCGAGGGCTTCGCCCAGGTGCAGCACGACTACGTGTTGTTCATCGACAGCGACGTCCTGCTCAAGCCGTTCGGCGTCGAACGGGCGCTGAGGCTTGCGAAGCAGCGCGGCGCCGACCTGTTGACCATTTTCCCGGCGCTGACCGCGACGTCGCCCACCGAGCGCCTGATGGTCCCG
The DNA here is from genome assembly GCA_022563115.1 of Acidobacteriota bacterium. GTDB lineage: Bacteria > Acidobacteriota > UBA890 > UBA890 > UBA890 > UBA890. The sequence continues at coordinate 6,694 of JADFNY010000124.1, forward strand.
TTTTTCCTGCAGCTGGTGCTTACCGGCGTGTCGATGCACAACATCAACGACCCCAAGAGCGACGCGGCGGGCGGTTTCGCGCCGTTTTTCCTCTTTCGTAGCGTCGTCTACGAAGCCTTGGGCGGCCACGCGGCGTTGCGCGCCGATCGTTTCTCCGAATCGACGCTGGCGCAGAGCATCAAGGATCAGGGCTACCGGCTGCTTATCGCGAATGGCACGGAACTGGCGATCCTGCTGGGGCAAAGCAGCCTACGTGATATCTGGCGCAGCTGGGGAAAGAGCTTCAACGCAACGATCGGCAACGACACGAGACAGGCCGCGCTCGTCGGGGCAGTGGTGTTCGCCGTCTTCGCGTTGCCCTGGTTGCTGGTCGTCCTCGCGGTGGCCCGTATCGCGACCGCGCCGGAGACGTTGGCTGATTCGCCTTGGGTCGGCGCCGTTATCGTCGGTGCCGCAAACATCATCCTCGGGCTCTACCACCGCCGGGCGCTTCGCAACCTCTTGGACATCGACGACTCCCTCGCATGGATGCAGCCGCTGGCGGCAACGATTGCCGCTCTGATGATCTTTGCGTCTTCACTGCATCTCGAAGGCCGTCACGGCGTTCGGCTGCGCTGACGGTACTGGACACCTGCTGATCTACTCGGGCAGCGCCAGCGACGGCACGCCGATGCTCTACGCCGTCGACAAGGCTACGGGCAAGCGCCTCGCCGAGATCGAGATGCCGGTCAGCACGCGCTACGGCATCATGACGTACATGCACGGCGGCGAGCAGTACCTCGTCGTGCAGGCCAGCAACAATCTGACGGCGCTGAAGCTGCAGTAAGCGTGGCGCGACCGTGGGCAGGTGAACACCGGACCAGGCACCGGCACATCGCCAGGCCGCTTCAGGTGGCTTGCTCTGCGCAGATCCGGTGGGGCCGTGGGCGCCTGACGAAACCTTTTGCCTGTGCGAGCGTCTGATAGCTCATGGAGATGCTCTTCCGAGACCTGAGGATCGCCGTCCGCGCCCTGGCCAAGACGCCCGGCTCCGCGGCGATCTCGATCATCGCGTTGGCCTTGGGCATCGGCCTCACGACGACGATGTTCTCCCTCGTGTACGGCGTGTTCTTCCGCGGCCTCGGGGTGCCGGAGGCGGACCGGCTGTATGTAATCTGGCGAACGAACCCGTCTGCGGGGATTCCCAGGATGGGCGTCTCGCAACACGATTTGTACGACTGGATCGAGGCGCAGGAATCGTTCGCCGGGCTGGGACATTTCTCCAACGGAACCGTCAACCTGAGCGGAAGCGACGGCCCCGAGCGCTACAACGGCGCCTTCGTGTCGGCCAACGTCTTCGATCTGCTTCGCGTGCGGCCCCTACTCGGAAGCGCCTTTCGCCCCGGCGACGATCACCCCGACGCCCCGCTGACGGTGGTTCTGGGGTACGACGTATGGGAAACGCGCTTTCGTTCGGACCCCGACGTCGTCGGCGAGGTCGTGAAGGTCAACGGCGAGCCGGCCACGATCCTCGGCGTCATGGAGGATGGTTTCATGTTTCCCGCAGACCAGGAGCTGTGGATCGTGCGGCGCGACGAGCGCGCCCAAAATCCGCGCCGCGGAACAGGGCCCGAGGCCACGGTATTCGGCCGCCTCCAGGACGGCGTCACGCTCGAGCGGGCAGAGCTCGAATTCACCATGATCACGGACCGGCTGGCACGCGAGTTCCCCGAGAGCAACGAGGGCGTAGGCGCCGAGTTCATCACGTTCACCGAGCAGGACACCAGCCCGGAGCTTCTCGCCGTGTTCGGTGCTGCTCAGGTGGCGACGATTTTCGTGCTGCTGATCGCCTGCGCCAACGTCGCCAACCTGTTGCTGGCACGGGCGACGATGGGCGCCAAGGAAGCGGCGGTGCGATCGGCGCTGGGGGCGAGCCGCTGGCGCGTCATGATGCCGATCTTCTCGGAAGCCGCGATTCTCTCGGCGGGTGGCGCCGCGGCGGGGATCGGCATCGCGTTCGTCGGCGTCGGGTTGTTCGACACCGCCACCGCCGGTGTCGGCAAGCCGTACTACATGGAGTTTGCGGTCGACCCGGTGATTCTCGCCTTCGTCGTCGCCATCACGGCGCTCACCGCGATTGCCGCCGGCATCACGCCGGCCTTTCGCACGTCCGGCACAAGCAACCTGAACCTGATCCTTCAGGACGAGTCGCGCGGATCCTCGGGGGCTCGCGGCGGCAGACTCAGCAAGGTGCTCATCGTCGGTGAGGTCGCCCTGTCGTGCGCGCTGCTGGTCGGCGCCGGCTTGATGGCGAAGGGCATCGTGCAGCTCCGAAACTACGACTTCGATTTTGCCACGACGGAGGTGTTCAGCGCCCGCGTCGGCCTCTTCGTGGCCGACTACCCCGAGCCGGCAACGCGCACGCGCTCCTTTCCCGACCTGAAGTAGCAACTCGAAGGGTTTTCCGGCGC
>JADFNY010000125.1 GCA_022563115.1 Acidobacteriota bacterium
AGCGTGGATCGAACGTGCGCAACGCCTGGGCAACCGCGGTCTCGAGGTTCGTGGCGCTGCGGTCGATGGAGCGATCAGCGCCTCCGGCCGACACCGGAACGGAACGGATCGCTTCGGCGCTCTCGACGCTGAGGGCCGAGCCGCCGAAAGCGACGTAGCCGGCGTGCGTCGGGTTGCCGCCCGCGCTCGATGCCGCGATCCAGTCGATCGCGGTATCGACGAAGTCGGGATCGATGCTGCTCGAGATATCGAGCGCGTAGACCACCGAGATCCACTTGCCGGCACGGTTCCAGACCGGTTGGGCGAGCGCCAGGGTCAGAAAGACGATCACCGCGGTGCGTACGATCGTCGACGCCAGCAAGTGGCGCGCCGACAGGCCGACCGCCGTGTGCGCCTTCATCCACCACACCGGCGGTAACGCCAGCAACAGCAACAGCGGCCAGTAATGCGAGAGGGTAACGCTCATACCGTCAACCGCCTGTGGTAGGTGAACCACTCCACGATAACCAAGGCGGTAGCGATCGTCAGCAGCAGGATCCAGAGCTCGTCACCCCAGCCCGCCGGCTGCACGGCCCCGGAGGGCTGCGAGATCGAAGCGGTTTGGACGTCCGGGCCGAAGCTCGTGGCGTTGACCGCCGAGCGCTCACGGTCGGCTAGGTTGACGGCCACCCGCAGCCGCCGGGTGCCGCTGGCCGCGGTGTACAGGCCCGGTCCATCGGCCACGAAGACGGTGCGTTCGGTGAGCGTCCAGGTGACCACCTCCTTGCCTTCGAGGTCCACCACCGTCGCCGCCGGCAGCGGCACTTCGACGCGACCGGGGGCGCTGGTGAGCGCCACCTGCTCGTCCATCATCCAGCTCAGCGCGTTGCTGATGAAGATCGGGAAGCCGGGCTGCAATGGGAAGTTCGAATCCTCGAGCGCGAACGAAACCCTCAGGACCTTCTCCGGGTTCTCCGTCACGACGATCAGCGGCGAGCTCGGGCTCCCGACGATGATGTCGGCGAGATCGGCGGAACCGTCGGTCGACGCCAACGGCGAGATGCGGGCGGCGCGATCGACGCGCAGGTCCTCGAGCGAGACGAACTGAAGCAGCGGGTGGGCCGCGTTCCAGCCCATGACTTCCGGGGACTCGACGATTCCGAGGGTCGGCGCCAGCCATGAAACGTCGGGCGGCAGGAACAGCAACGCCGGCCCCGAAGGCGGCGTCGGCGGAGCGTAGCGATCGAAAATGTACACGTCCGCCGCGACCCCGGTGACGTATTCCTGCGGTGTCTTGAAGTCCACGGTGATACGCGGCTCGATCAGCAGCAGGTTCTCGAGGTAGATGCTGCCCGGGCTGACCAACACGACCACCATCCGGTTGCGCACGGGCAGGAACGAGAATGCGTAGTCGTCGGCCGCAAAGGCGTCGGCGTCGCTGGTCACCGCCACCCTCACCGGTCCGCGGTCGAAGCTCGACAAGTTGATCGTCCGGCCTTGGGATTCGCCCGGCTGCAGCGTGACGTCCTCGCCGAGCCGGCCCCCACCGCTGCCGCTGAGCCGGATCCTGGCGTCCTTGGGCCGCCCCGAAGCATTGGTGACCTCGAGGAACGCCTGGTACTCGAGCGGCGAGGCGGGCACGGAGCGGATCTCGAAGGCGGTGATCCCGACGTTGTCCGCCGCCTCGAACACCGACACGACGGTCGCCTCCGGTGGCACGTCGTCGACCATCACGCCGTCGGAGACGAAGTAGAGCTCGCCGTCGGATGCCGCCAGCATCGGGAACTTGGATTCGCCGCCGAGCGACACGTTCAGCCCCTCGAGAACGTCGAGGGCGCTGCCGCGGTCGGACGCCTCGGTCGGCGGGGCCTGCCCGGTGGTGTCGACGATCAGGAACCTGCCGCCGGCGCTGCCCTGCTGCAACAGCTCGCGCGCCTCGGCAACGGCGTGCTCCCAGCGTGTGTAGCCGTCGGAGCTGCGCGTCGCCATGGTGGCCGAGTTGTCGATCACCACGGTGATGTCGCGGATCTCGTTGGCGCTGGAGCCGACTTCTGGGCGCCCCAAGGCGGTCGCCACCGACAACCCGACGGTGATCGCGATCATCAGCGAGATCCACCAGCGCAACCGGTCGAGAAAGGTCTTCTTCTTCTTCTCGCGCAGCAGGCGTTTCCACAGCAGGTTCGAGGGCACGACGACCCTCTTGGGCGGCGGCTTGAGCCAGTACAGCACCACGATGCTCGCCGCCGTCGCCGCCAGCAGCAGGCCGGCCATCGCGGGGCTCAGCGACAGAAAGCTCATCCGAGGAACCTCCCCTGGCGGAAGACCCGCAGGATCAGTTCTTCGAACGGCAGCTCGGTGTCGGTGCGAACGTAGCCGTAGCCGTTCTTGCGGCAGTACGCGCTGACCTCCTCGCAGTGCTCCTCAAACACCTCGGAGTAGGCGTCGAGCAGGCCCGGCGTCACCTTGATGCGCTCGGTCTTGCCGGACTCGGCGTCCTCGAGAAGGACTTCGTCGGGCAGGTCGGGATGCTCTTCATCGGTACTGTAGACGTGCACCGCGAAGAGGTCCTGTTTGTAATAGCGCAGCATGTCGAACGCCTTGTCCCAACCGGTCTCGTCCAGAAAGTCGGACACGACGACCACCAGGCCCCGGCGCCGGCGCGCCGAGAAGAAGTTCCGGAACGCCTTGACCATCGAGGTCGCACCGCTTGGCTGGAGCGATTCGAGGAAATTGAAGGCGCGCCAGATCTGGGTTCTGCCCTTGCGTGCTGACATCTCCTGGGCGATGCCGTCGGCGAACCCGACCAGGCTCACGCGGTCGTGATTCAGGAGCCCGATGTAGGCGAGCGCGGCGGCGATCTTGCGGGCGAAGTCGTACTTCGACGGGTCGCCGTGGTCCATCGACTTGCTGGAGTCGAAGAAGATATAGATCGGCAGGTCAGCGTCCTCCTCGAACATCCGGAGGACGAGCTTGTCGAGCCGCAGAAAGGTGCGCCAGTCGACGTTCTTTGTGTCCTCGCCGGCGACGTACTGGCGATAGTCGGCAAACTCGATGCCCGAATCGGTCTTTTTCTTCGCCCGGTGCTCGCCGTGCAGGTGGCCGGGAATCATGTGCTTCGAGACGATGGTCAGGTAGTTCAGCCTGTTCATGAACTCGTCGTCGAACAGCGTGCTCGATTCAGCCATGACCTAGCGCACCGCGACTCGCCCGGGGCGAGGCGATCATTCGGGGGATGGACATCGGGATCTGGTGGACTACTCGGCCGGCTCCGGGGTGTCCTTCATGATGGCGCGAAGGATGTCGTCTCTGTCGATGCGTTCGGCCTCGCCCTCGAAGTTCAGCATCATGCGGTGGCGCAGCGCCGGCAGCAGCATCGAGCGAATGTCCGCGCACGAAACGTGGAGGCGTCCGTTGAGCAACGCGTTGACCTTGCCGCCGACAACCAACGTCTGGGTGCCACGAGGGCTAGCCCCGAAGCGCACGAACTGGTTGATCATCGGATGCGCGTACGGCGTGTCGGGGTGCGTCGCCAGCGTCAGCCGGATGGCATAGTCCTGCACCGGGCGAGCGATCGGGACGTCGCGCGCCGTGTCGCGCATCGTCAGGATCTCCTCGCGGGTGAGCACCGTCTCCGCAACGGGCTCCTCGCGCTTCGTCGTCCGATCCATGATCTCGTGCATGTGCTCGGGTTCCGGGTACATAATCCGCAGCTTGTAGAAAAAGCGGTCGAGCTGGGCCTCGGGTAGCGGGTAGGTGCCTTCCATCTCGAGCGGGTTCTGCGTCGCCAGGACGAAGAACGGCGGATCCAGCTTGTGGGTCGTCGTTCCGACGGTGACGGTGCGCTCCTGCATCGCCTCGAGCAGCGCCGACTGCGTTTTTGGCGTCGCGCGGTTGATCTCATCGGCGAGCAGGATGTTGGTGTGGATCGGGCCCTTCTGGAACTCGAGAACCTTCTCGCCCGTCTCGGTCTCGTGCACCACGTTGGATCCGACGATGTCGCCGGGCATCAGGTCGGGGGTAAACTGAATACGCGAGAAATTCAGGTGCAGAACGTCGGCGACGGTGGCAACGATCTTTGTCTTGCCGATGCCGGGGATGCCTTCCAACAAGACATGCCCTTTGGCCAGCAGGCTGATCAACGTGCCGTCGATGATCTCCTCGGCACCGACGATGACCTTGCCGATTTCCTCGCGGACGCGCTTGAACTGGTCGGTGAACGTGCTTATTTGTTCTTCGAGTTCAATCGTCATTGGTTTTCACGCGGCCGTATGGCCAGGAAATATCTTTTAACGAGATTTCGGTAACGCCAGGGAATACGCTCGACGCTCAACGCCGAAGCTTCGGCGTAGTTTGGAGGGCCCCGCACGTTACGGTACTCGACTCTCGCCGTCTCTTGCCTGCTGGCTTCTTGGAAAATGTCCTCGGGATCGGGTAATTCTTCGGGTCCTTCTTCGTCGTCGGGTACAACTTCCATCTCGAGCTGAACTTCAAGCGTCGTCGCCGCGCCGAGTCGCATTTCGGCGCCTTCGATCGCCTCGCTCGTCGCGTGACCCGTCGGTCCGCCCTGCTGCGACGGATCGCCCATGTCACCGCTCGCCGCCGCCATCTGCACCTCGTCGGACGGCAGCGCCATGGCGCCTTCTTGCGATTCGCCCGCCTGCTCGGATGCCATTGCTAGCTGCGACATCATCTGCTGGGCGAGCTGCTGCCGTGACATCGACTGCTGCATCGCCTGCATCTGCTGCGACGCTTGGTTCATCATCTCCTGAGCGTCGATGCGCTGCGACATGGCATCCATCGCGTCGGCGGCGTCCTGCATGGCCTGCATGGCCGCAGCCAACTGCTCCTCGGACATCGCCTCGGCGGCCTCCTGCAGCGCCTGCATGAGCTCTTCCATGCTCGCCTGATCGCCCTGGGCCGCCTGCTGCAGCTGCTCGGCCATCTCGGCGAGCTGCTGGCCGTCCATCTGGGCGAGCTGTTCGGCGAGCTGCCGCATCATCTCGGCGGCTGCCGAAAGATTTTGGTTCTTCATCGCCTCGGCGAGGTCGGCCAGCTCGCTGGAGCCCTCGAGGTCCTGGGCGAGGTCCTCGAGCGCTTCTTGCAAGGCGCTCATCTCGAGGTTGCCTTCTTCGAGGGCGTTCTGGGCCTCGCGCAGCTCGCGCAGGAACTCTTCCATCGTCAGCTGGTCGGCCTCGAGGGCGCGCATCGCCTCTTCGAGCCGATCCCGAGCCTCGGCGCTGAGCTGGTCCTCTTCGGCGGCCGCCTCTTCGAGCGCCTGCGCTTGCTCAACGAGGTTGCGGATCTCCTCGAACTGCTCTTCCTGCGCGTCGGTGAGACTCGAGGGGTCGATAGGCACTTTGCTGAAGGCGAGCAACGGCGGACCGGAGGGGGCGAACCCGAGCAGAACCAGAATGCCGCCCAGCGCCATGGCGACCCAGAAGCGCTGCGGAACGATGGTCGGCACCAACCGCTTGGGCCGCAGGCCGCGCGCCGTCTGGGCGGCGCGTTGCACCTGGGTTTCGGTCCAAACCGTGCGGTGATCCTGGCGCATGAACCAGTAGGCGCTCTTGAGCTCGTCGTGCAGCCCGCCGGCGTGGTCGGCCACCACGGCGGCCTGGCCGAGCTGACGGGCTCCGTACTGGGTCCAAGTGAGGAAGGCGACGAAAAGCGCTGTCGAGGTCGCCACGACGATCAGCGTCGAGGGCGCCCAGATGTTCACCAGCATGCCGAGGATCTTGACGGTGACGAGCGTCGCCAGCACGAAGCAAACCGCGACCGACAGATGGTCGAGGATGCGGTTCAAACGCACCTGGCGGTCGACGCTCTCGAGGACGCCGCGGATGACCGAATGTTCTGAACTACGGTTGGATGGTGACACGTCAAACCCATTGTTCCACGGCGCAGGGGGCCCGCGAAGACGAAGGACGCCCAGCCAGGGGCCGGTAGTCACCACGCCGGTCACGGAAACTGCAAACTGCCTGATTACAGGCTTTCAGGCGGCCCACCCAATGGAGAAATTGCACGGGGCCCGGGGAGATTCACACCTCGACGCCTGTGCCGTCAAGGCTGGCAATCAAGGTCTGCCGGGGCCTCCAAACACGAGTTTGACGGCATCTCCGGCGACGATCAAGTTGTCCATCGACATGTGGTTGAGAATGGCCACGATCTCCGCCGGCACCGAGACCTCGGGATGGGCCTCGAGAGCCCCGGCCAGCGTCATGGTTTGCGACAGTTCGATCACCGCGACCCGCGCCGGCTCGGTCTCGAGCACGGACTCGTCCTGCAGCTCGCGGAAGCTGTACATGCTGCGCTGCATCCTCGTTGCATAGGTGCGCCAGCGCCTCGGTGTGGTCACCCCCAGAAGCTGGTAGAGGCGTCCGTCGAAGGAGATCCAGTTGCCCAGGACGGCGTATTCGGTGCCGTCGCCGTCCAACGTGAAGTCGACCTGCACCGCCTCGAGGCCGTTGATCTCGATGCGCTTTCTGTCGACGACCTCGGCGCCCAGCTCTCTCATGTAGTTGCTCACGTAGTCGTAGGGCTCCTGGCCCTTCTTCGGCGACACGAGCTCCAGCTTCATGTACGCCAGATCGGCGGGCTCCGAAACGATGATCGCCGAGCGCCCGTTCTCCACGCTCCAGTCGGTCGGGAAGGCGAGCCGGAAGCGAAGGTCGGGGTGCAGAAAGTCGTCGCCGTCCATGTAGCCCTCGCGTGGGTTCTCCCCGAACACGACGCCGTCGACCTGCTCCAGCAGAGCACGACGACCGACCAGCAACTGATCGTTGCTCAGGCCGAACTCGGCCAGCGCCTCGCGGGCCGTCCGGTTGCTGCGCTCGATGCGGTCGTCGATCTGGGGGTGCGTCGAGATCCACCCCGGCAGCTTCTTGCGGTCGTAGTGTTCCTCGAGGCTCTGCAACGTCTGGAAGAACCCGCCGATGGCGTAGGGGTTGTAGCCTGCCTGGGCGGCGTAGCGGATGCCCCGCCTGTCGGCGTCGCGCTCTTGGCCGCGTGAGTATTTGGTCAGCACCAGGGTGGTGACGAGCTGCGGAACGCCCAGGTCGACGAGGTCGCGCACCGTATCCGAGAGGACGGCGCCGGCGAGGATGCCGATCGTCGCCAAGATCGAGCCCCACCGGCGCCCGCGGCTGTGTCTCCCGGTGACGTGACCGATCTCGTGGCCGATGACGCCGGCAAGCTCCGCCTCGGACCCGGCGTAGGCGACCAGGCCCCGCGTGACGTAGACGAATCCACCGGGCAGCGCGAACGCGTTGATCACCGGTGAATCGAGGACACGGAAGGTCCAGGGCAGATTGGGCCGCTCCGACAGCGCCGCCATACTGTTGCCGATGTCCGCGACGTAGCCGGCCAGCTCTTCGTCCTCGTAAAAGCCGTACAGCGCCTCGACTTGCTTGTCAGCCTCGCGCCCCTGCTCGATCTCGCCTTGGTCTTCGTTCTCCTGCCAGGACGAGGCCGCCGCCGGCAGAACCAGCAGCAGCACCACGAACGCCGCGACGACGCGGAGAAGCTTCATTGTCGATCTCCCTGCTAGATCAAAATAGTACACCGCACCTGGACACGTGCGCTCGTTCTTGACAACGGCGGTGTCCCGAGACGAGCATCCAGGGGTCCTCACAACCTCGTACAGGTGTTCATAGCGGCCCGGAGCCGTGTCCTCGAGCCGCGTTTCGACCACCGGAGCCACACCCATGCGTACCCCTCGAGTCCTCAACCTCTTGTTCGCCGTCGTCTTGACAGCAGCGCTGCTCTTGCCGGCCCTGCCCGGAACCTCGTTTTCGGGCGCCGCTTTCGCCCAGGAGTCCACCCAGCGGACCATCGAGCTACAAGACATCATGGATTGGAAGCGCCTCGGCGGGGCGCGCCTTTCCGACGACGGCGCCTGGCTCGCGTTCCGGTTGGCGCCGACGGAAGGCAACGGCGAGGTCGTCGTGCGCAGCACCCAGAGCGAAACCGAGTATCGCTTCCCGGCCGGTTCCGGCGGTGGGGGTTTCGGCGGCGGCGGATCTCCGTCGCCATGTGTACGTTCTGCGGCGCGGGCTGGGCGCTTCGGATGAGGAGCTCAACGTCGCATTGGACGACGTTCTGGCGGTGGTCGGGACCGATCGGCTGGATCTGCGTCTTTGGGCGCTGGAAGAGAAGCTCGACGTCCTCGACGCGATCGCCACGTAGGCTCCCGGCGGTGTCCGTGCTTCGTCGCTACGCCGCCGCCGTGCGGACAAGGTTTCGCCGAGCCACCGCACTCGGCGATGTCAGCCGGGTCTTTCAGCTCGTCTACGGCAGGGCCCCGTCGGAGCCGGAGGTGACGCCGTCGTCGATGACTACCCCACCACCGGACGAGTCGTCCTCGGGGTCGATGGGGACGCCGTCGCTGACGACTACCCCGCCACCGGACGCGCCGTCCACCTGGTCGATCGGGGGGAGGGGATCGATCAGGTCATCGCCGTCGATCGGGGGAAGGGGAAGGGGATCGATGACGACCACGTCGGCCCCGTCGCCGGCGAAGGGCCTGCCCAGGACGCGGTCCAGGGCGCCTGCCACCTCCTTGTCCTGGCCCACGTACAGGACGATGAAACGGTCGATAGCGTAGAAACGGGGCGGCGCCACCCAGGTCACCTTGGTCGTGCCGATCGAGTAGCCGTCGGGGCCCACCTGTCTGGCCTCCTCCTTGAGGGCCTCCACCGTTTCGTACACGAACACCTGCACGTCCTGGCCGGCGACCTTCAGCACCTGGCCGACGGGCGTGAAGAACGGCTGGTCGACGACGTCGCCGGTCTCTTCCGCCGTCGTGCCGGTCGCTTCGAGCTGCTCGATCAGATCGGCGACGGTGAGGATTTCCGCCGTCGCTACCGGCTGATCGGTCACCGGCAAGCCGCCGCCCGGCGTCGTCAGGTCGCCGTCCGCCCCGCCGCCTTCGCGGTCCAGCGACGGCGCCCCCGACCCGTCGTCTTCCGTCAGGCTCTCGGAGGTCAGCTTGTCGTCCGCCTCCGAGCCGACCGGATTCTTCGAGTCCCCGCAGGCACTCAAGCCCAGCGTCAGTCCCGCCGCCACGGTGGCGGCAAGGATCCTGTATGTCTTCATTACATCACCTCACTTGTATCTCGGTGGACACGGTGTCTGAAAGCCCTCTGGCCCGGCACGTTGCCGGCAC
>JADFNY010000126.1 GCA_022563115.1 Acidobacteriota bacterium
GTGCTCCGCCAAGGGCGCAGATGCAAGGGCGCCTTGGCGTCAGCCCCGCGAATTGCTGCCGTCGAGCTCTTCGCGGAACCAGTCGATCGTTGGGACGAGCCCCTGGCGCAACGTTACGGTGGGCTCCCAGCCAAGAACCTCGCGGGCGCGGCCGATGTCCGGGCAACGGACCTTTGGATCGTCGATCGGCAGCGGCTCCTCGACGAGCTCGCTGTCGCTGCCGGTGAGCTCGAGCACCGCTTCGGCCAAGGTCCGGATGGTGACCTCCTCGGGGTTGCCGAGGTTGACCGGCTCGCTCTCGTCGGAATCCAGTAACGCCACGATGCCGCGTACGAGGTCATCAACGTACGTGAACGACCGGGTTTGCGAGCCGTCGCCGTAGATGGTGATCGGTTCGCCGAGCAGCGCCTGGGTAATGAAGTTGGGAATCGCGCGACCGTCGCGTAAACGCATGCGGGGGCCGTAGGTGTTGAAGATTCGCACGATGCGGGTCGCCAGGCCATGCGAGCGGTTGTAGGCCATCGTCATGGCCTCGGCGAAGCGCTTGGCCTCGTCGTAGACGCCGCGCGGGCCGATCGGGTTGACGTGGCCCCAGTAGCTCTCGTTCTGCGGATTGACCTGCGGGTCGCCGTAGACCTCGGACGTCGAGGCGAGGAGAAACTGTGCCCCGTGATGTTTGGCGAGTCCGAGCGCCTTGTGGGTGCCGAGAGCGCCGACCTTGAGCGTGTGGATCGGGTAGCGCATGTAGTCGTCCGGTGACGCTGGCGAGGCGAAGTGCAGGACGCAGTCGATATGCTCGTCGACGACGATGTACTGGGTCACGTCGTGCTTGACGAATAAGAAATCGTCGCCCACGAAGCTGCTGACGTTGCGGATGTCACCGGTCAGCAGGTTATCCATCACGATCACACGATCGCCGGCGACGAGCAGATGGGCCGCGAGGTGGGAGCCGAGAAAGCCCGCCCCTCCGGTGATCAGAATCGCGCGTTTGTCGCTCATTCAGCACCCTGCTCTAGTGCGTTCTTCGACACAGCGTGATGCTTGCAGAGTTTCTCAGCACCTTGCTAGTGCTCCGCCCCACAAATGGTGGCACACCTGCAGAGGGAGTTGCGGTCGAGGTCAAGGAAGGGGGAGGAAGGTGATGTTGTGACATCGTCGACGAACCCTGACGCCGAGATCGCCCGCAACTCCCTCTGCCCTTTCGGGTACCGACGCGACGGCGCGTCTTCTGTGTCGCGGTTCCTCAACGATGCACACCGCATCGGATCGTCGCCGTCCCGTGAATCCACCTCCGTCGCGCTCGCTACAGGTGTACCACCATTTGTGGGGCGGAGCACTAGTAGGCGTGCTCGTGGCCGAGACCGTTGGCGATCGTGCGCCAGAGGATCTTGAAATCGAGCGTCAGTGACCAGTTTTCGATGTAGTAGAGATCGTAGTGGATGCGGCGCTCCAGCGACGTGCTTCCTCGCCAACCGTTGACTTGGGCCCACCCGGTCATGCCGGCGCGTACCCGGTGACGAAGCATGTAGCGTGGGATGCGCTCGCGGAATTCCTGCACGAAGAAGGGGCGCTCCGGACGCGGCCCGACCATGCTCATGTCGCCGCGCAGCACGTTGAAAAACTGCGGTAGCTCGTCGAGGCTGAACTTACGGATGAAGCGGCCCACGGGAGTGATCCGCGGGTCTCTCTCCGCCGTCCAAACCGGCCCCGTCAAGTGCTCGGCGTCGACGACCATCGAGCGGAACTTCAGCAGCTCGAAGCTGTGGCCGTCGAGCCCCATACGCTCCTGCCGGTAGAGGATCGGCCCGCGCGACGTCAGCCGGATGGCGAGCGCTACGAGCGGAAAGAGTGGCGCAAACAAGAGAATGGATGACAGAGCCGCGACGACATCCAGGCCGCGCTTCAGCGATCCGGCGAGGCCCCGCAGCGGCGTCGCCGAGAGGTTGATGATCGGCACCCCGTCGAGATCTTCGACCGCGGCGCGCAGGGTGATGTGTTGGAGCAGATCGGGTACCACCTTCACCTCGACGATCTCGTTGCCGACCTCGCCGAGCAGCCCGAGAATGTCTTCGTACGACGACAGCGGCAGGGCGATGTAGAGTTGGTCGACGCTGAACCGACGGATGAACTCGCAGGCGTCGTCGAGACCGCCGACCACGGGAATGCCTCGGTAGGCGCTATCGGCGTCTTGCCCCAGCATCCCGGTGATACGGTAGCCGAATTCCTGGTGCAGTCGCATCTTGTCGATGACCACGTGCGCCAGCTCACCGGTGCCGGCGATCAGGATGCGCTTGAGGTTGCGCCCGGAGCGCCGTACACGGTCGATGACGCCGTGGATCATGGCACGGCCGGTGACGATCAGCGCCATGTTGATTAGATAGAACATCCCGAACATCAGGCGCGAAAAGTCGGTCGGCCGAGTGAGGAAGGCGCCGGCTGCGAACAGAGCCATCGCCAGCGTCGTCGCGATCGTCACCTGGACGTATTCCTCGGCTCGAGCGGCGGTGCGGCGCAGCCGATAAAGGCCGAAGGCGGTGAAGACCAGAGCCCACAAGGGCAGGATCGCCGGCAGAAGCCGTACGTAGTCGTCCAGGACAAGGATGTCTCCGGGCGTGAACGGGCGAACCTGATAGACGAAGCGCAACCAGTATGCGGTCACCAGGGCGACCGCCGTCATCACCAGGTCGGAGAAGATCACCGCGACCGTTTGGTACAAGCGCATCCGCAGGATCAATGTAGGTTCTCCAAGGAGGCGCCGATGAACGTTGAAAAGCGGGCCAAGAAGCGGTCCGGAGCGTACCGCAGGGCCGAGGCTCGAATCTCCTCGCTATTGAATGGGGTCGTCTCCGCCCTGTCAACGGCCTCGATCACGGCCTCCGGCGTTTGCTCCCGGATCAGCGTACCGGTGACGCCGTCCTCTATCGCCTCCGACGCTCCTCCGCGGGCCAGAACGAGCGGCGGCCGGCCGCACGCCATCGCTTCGACCGGAACGATGCCGGCGTCTTCGACGGCGGCGAGGACGACGCCGCGGCAGCGCTGGTAAAGGCCCCTGAGCTCCTCGGCATCGACCCGACCACGCATCTGGACCGCGGGGCCGGAGAGGGCCTGCAGCCGCGCTTCGTCGGGACCCGTGCCGACCACGACGAGGCGGCGCTGCATGCGGTTGAACGCCTCGACGACGACTTCGTTGCGCTTGTAGGGAGACAGCGCCGAGACCACGAGGTAGTAGTCGTCCGGCTCGACCTTCTCTGCCGGAACGAAGAACTCGGTGTCCACAGGCGGCGGCACGACGGTGGCGCTACGGCCGTAGTATCGCGAAATGCGTCCGGCGACCCAGGCCGAGTTGGCCGCGAAGGCGTCGACGCGATTCGCTGTTGCAGCATCCCAGCGCCGTAGCCAAGCGATCATGGCGCGAATCGCCGCGTAGCGGACGACGCCGTCGCGCTCACGGTTGAAGTAGGCGTCGAACTGATCCCAGGCGTAGCGCATCGGTGTGTGGCAATAGCACAGATGGGGCGTCGTGGCTTCCGTGAGCACCGACTTGGCGACACAATGGCTGCTCGAGATCACCAGGTCGTAGCCGCTCAGGGAAAGTTGCTCGACGGCCCACGGGAAGACGGGGAGGTACCAGCGATACCTGGTGGCGGCGCCCGGCAACCGCTGGACAAACGTCGTGTGGATGAGGCGCGCTTCGATGGTGTCGCTGACCGATCCCGGCAGGTGCAGGAGGGTGTGGATTTCGGCGTCGGGATAGAGCTCGATCATGCCTTCGAGAACGCGCTCGCCGCCACGCATCCCGGTCAGCCAGTCGTGCACCAGGGCGACTCTCACGCGGCAGCTACCTCTCGGTACACGTCGAGGACCCGGCGGGCGCTGTCGTCCCAGTCGAATTCGCGCGCCCGGATCCTGCCCTGGGCGCCGAGCGCGTCCCGGAGGCTCGAGTTCTCCAGCAGGCTGCGGATCGCCTCGGCGATGGCGTCGACGCGGTAGGGGTTGACGAGCAGTCCGCTGCGCCCGACGACCTCGGGGATCGCCGAACTGCGCGACGCGACCACCGGGGTGCCGCAGGCCATTGCCTCGAGTGGCGGCAGGCCGAAACCTTCGTACAGCGACGGAAAGACGAAGATACGCGCCAGGTGGTAGAGCGCGCGAAGCTCCTGCTTCGGGAGAAACCCTACCGATCGCACCCGATCCAGGATCCCACAGCTACGGCACACCGCCTCCAGCTCGGGATGCTGATCGAGCGTGCCGCCGGCAATCACCAGTTCGAGATCGTCGTAGTCGGCGCGCAGTTGCCCGAAAGCTCCGAGCAGCCTCTTGAGGTTCTTGTGGGGCTTGATATTGGTGACGCTCAACAGAAAGGGACGCTCCAGACCATGCTTTTCAGCCACCTCCCGCAGCGCTAGGTCGTCGACGGTCTCGAGAAAATAGGGATCGCAGCCGTGCGGGATGACTTCGATTCGTGATGGGTCAGCGCCGACGAGCTCGACGAGGTCGGCGCGGGTCGCCTCCGAAACCGTCAGCACTCGGTCCGCCTTGGCGACAGCGCGGCGGATCATTATGCGGGCGTACAAGCTGGCCGCGGGGTTGGGGAGCTGCTTGGGGAACCGCAGGTGGATGCAGTCATGAATCGTGACCACGCCCGGGCACGGCAGCATAAACGGATAAACGTAGTGCGGCGCATGGAACACGTCGCCTTCGAGTTCACGCACCTGCCACGACACGCTGATTAGCTCCCCGAGCCCGTAGTTGCTGGAAGTGTTTGGTTCCCAGGTGACGTTGCTGCCGCGCAGCGGCATCACCTCACCGCTGATCTGGGAGACGTCCCCTGGGGCGCTGTTGCGGCTGGCCCGACCCACCTTGCCGAGGAAGACGAAGTCGTCCGTGGGAGAGAGGCGCGCACAGGCCTCCCCGAGGCGCCGGATGTAGGTGCCGATGCCGTAGTCGGCGGCTTTCCTGGCATCCACGATGATTCGCATCAGCGCTCTGCTCTGTCCGAATCGTGCAACGTGCAACGCAACAAATCGGCGGCGAGCCTTCGCTGCTCCTCGCCGCGGGCGAAAAGACGTTTGATCGCGAAGCGAAAAGCAAGATAGAGGCGGAGGCTCTGGGTCGCAAGTTCGCCGCGGTGTTTGCGATAGAAGGCGATCTGGCTGCGGCGATAGTGGAGCTCCGTGGCCGCCGGTGCGGTGGCGCTGCTGGCGCCGCGATCATGCTCGACGACGGCGTCTGCCTCGTAGCGCAACCTCCAACCGGCCTGGCGCAGCCGCAGGCATAAATCGACGTCCTCGGCGTAGAGAAAGAAGCGCTCGTCAAAACCGTCTGCCTGGTCGAAGGCCTCGCGCCTCAGCAGGATGCACGCCCCCGACAAGGAGACGACGTCATGCGAGCTCGCGTAGCGGCGCCGAACGCGAGCCGCGATGGGACCCCGGCCGGAACCGTAGAGCGCGCCGAGGACCCTGAAGCGGGCTTCGTTCCACGGGCTCAGGGTTCTGTCCAGCGACAGCTCGATCTGGCCGCCGGGCCCGAGAAGCCGGGGGCCGACGGCAGCAACGCGCTCGTTGCCGAGCGCTTGCCGCATCCGTTCGAGCGCCCCGGGACCGAGGCGGGCATCGTTGTTGAGCAGCAAGATGTAGGGTGCCTCACCGATCGTGGCGCCACGGTTGACGGCTGCGGCGAAGCCGATGTTTTCCGTCAGAGCGATCAAATCGGCGTCGGGGTGGGCGGCGGCGACGGCTTCGGCACTGCCGTCCGCCGAAGCGTTATCGACAACGATCAACCGAACTGCGGGCCGCGCCGCTGCGACCGCTGCGAGACATGCAAGCAGCCGGTCGCGTTGGTTGTAGCTCACCACGATTACGTCGTAGAGGACTCGGTCCAGCGGGTCGGCGCTATCCGCGGCGTCGACGTTCATCTTCCGTTGGCGCCGTTGCTCCGACCGGCGTCCTGCAGGAGGCGGCGAACGAGTCGCGCGGTCGCGTCCCACCGTCGACCGAGAGCCCACGGTTGGGCCTCGCGCACCTGGCGATCGCGCTCGTTGTCGTCGTCGAGGAGCGTCTCCAGGGCCTCGATCCACTGCTCGCGTCGATCGTCGACCAACCACGCCTTGCCGGCGAAGATCTCCGGTAGTGAGCCGGCGGCCGAGGCGACGACCGGGGTGCCGCAGGCGAGTGCTTCGAGAACGGGAAAGCCGAAGCCCTCATAGGTCGACGGATATGCGACCACCGTCGCCGCCGCGTATACCGCCGCAAGATCCTCCTCGGGAACGTACCCTAGCCAGCGTAGGTCGGCGA
Organism: Acidobacteriota bacterium; assembly: GCA_022563115.1. Classification (GTDB taxonomy): domain Bacteria; phylum Acidobacteriota; class UBA890; order UBA890; family UBA890; genus UBA890. The sequence goes on from JADFNY010000126.1 coordinate 6,294, forward strand.
CCGGGCCTACCGTCGACCCTTTCGGACCGACGCCGTAGAGTCGGACGTCGGGGCGAGTGGCGCGAATTTCATCGATTGCCCCGGCGAGGGTGGCGAGGTTGCGCCTGCCGAGCGGTGCGCCGACGAACAGGACGCTGCGGCCGTCGAGGCCGTAATGTTCGCGGGCGCGCGCCACGGCGTCCGCGTCGACGGCGCCGAAGCTCTTGCCGATGCCATACTTGGCGGCGATGATCCGCTCGCGCGGCACGCCGTACCAGCGCTGTATCTCGCGGGCAGAGAAGTGGGAGCCGGCGAGCAGGTACTTGGCGCGTTGCGCCGCAATGCGTGCCGCCCACTGCCGACGCTTGCGCTCGCGCCAGCCGAACTCCCAGGGCGTCGCCGCGCAGGCGCAGTCGTGCATTCCCACTACGACGCCACAGGGCGCCGCGATGGGCATGCCATAGGCGGGTGAAAAGAGCGCCTCAGCGCGGTCTCGGCGTAGCTGGTGTGGCAGCACGGTCTGCTCCCATATCGCTCCCGGCATGCGCGGGCTGGCAATGATTCGGCTCCGCCGCCCGCCGCCAAGAAAGCGCCAGGGTACCGGTTGGCGAGCATACAGGATGATCTCGTCGTCCTCGGGCCAGGCCTCCAGAAGACCGGCGAGGACGCGGCCGACGCCGGTCGGTTGACCGGTGAGCTCGCGGGCGTCGATCCCGATGCGCATCAGCCCCCCAGGCGGCGGTAAAGCTCGTGGGTTCGCTCCGCAGTACGGCTCCAACGGAACGAAGCGGCGTGTTCACGGCCGTCATCGCTCAGCCGCGCCGCCAACACGGTGTCGTCGAGAACGTGCCGGCATCGCTGCGCCATCGCCGACGAGTCTCCGGGCGGGACGAACAATGCCGCCGAGCCGAGGATCTCGGGCAACGAGCCGACCTTGCTGGCGATGACCGGCGTGCCCCCTGCCATCGCTTCCAGCCCGGTCAGACCGAAGCCCTCCCACCGAGACGGCATCACCAGCGCCGCGGCGGCGGCGTAGAGGCCCGGCAGCGTTTCGGCGCCCTGGTACGGCACGAGCCGGGTGCGGTCGCGAACGCGATCGGAAGCGCCGGCCCAGGTTTCGTCCCAGCCGGGGGCGTCGGGTCCTACCAGTACGAGCTGCAGCCCGTCGCTCTCCGCACTCAGCTCATCGAAGGCCTCAAGCAACGTGCCGAGGTCTTTGCGCTTTTCACGCCGGCCGACGAAGAGAAGGAACGGCCGGTCGATGCCGTGCCGGGCGAGAAGCACTTCGCTCGCGGCGGCAGCGTTGAAGAACTCGCGTCGGACGCCCAGCGGGGTGACACAGATCTTGTCGCGGCTGATACCGAGGAGGTCCTCCGCTTCCGCCGCCGTCGTCTCGGAAACCACTGCAACGGCATCGGCGACCTTGGCGGCGCGGCGCGCCAGCGGCACGTAGTCACGCTTTACCGGGCCGAACACGTCTTCGGGATGGCGCATGAAGTAACAATCGTGGACCGTGACGATCGTTCGCGCCCGTCGCGCCGGCAGCAACATCGGGGAGGGTGAGTGGGCGATGTCGACGGCGCCGACGAAGTGCTCGACGCTCGGCCACTGCCACCGGTGCCAGGCCCAGTCGAGCATCCGAACCGGGATCTTCCAATCGGCCACCGCGACCCCGCTCGGAGGCAGAACGCCGCTCACCCGGTCGCGCCACGAGGCCGAGAAGACCGTGTAGGAGTCCTCGGGAAACGACTCGGTGAGCGCCGAGGTCAGGTTGCGAACGTAGGTTCCGACCCCCGTGCTTTGCCGAAGAGCCGGTCGGAAATCGAGAACGATGTGCATCGGACGGGAGAGCCGAAAAGACCCTCAACAAAGGCCCTTAGGGGCTCGGAACGGGACACTAGCACCCGGGCGGGATGCCGAAATCATACCACCTGTCGAGCAAACCCATCAGCCTTAGCAGGGTGCTGAAGAACTCCCGCGGGTGCCGCGCATGGGTCTTGTGGGGCAGAGGCAAGGAACGAGGAGGCAGGCGATGCTTGATGTATCGTCGACGACGAGAGACGCGGCATATGCCCCACAACCCCATGCGCCCGAAGGGTTACGGGCAGCGTGGGGGTATCTGCTTCGTTGGCGCTCCTCGACGATATGTTCAATATCGCCTACGTCACGCCGCCTTGCATCTGCCCCCACGGTGCCCGTAACGGCACCCTTGGGAGTTTTTCAGCACCCTGCTAGGCTACCGCCCGCCGGGGCCTGGCAAGGTAGAATCGCCGCCATGTCAGCGCTTTCCCAACCTTCTGCGAACGGCCCGGAGACCGCGGCCTGTGCCCGCATCATGATCGTTGCCGGTGAGGCCTCGGGCGACTTGCACGGCGGCAGCCTGACCCGCGCGATCCGTCGGATGGCGCCCGCCGTCGAGCTGTTCGGTGTCGGCGGCGACGACATGCAGGACGCCGGCGTCGAGCTCGTCCATCACATGGGCAAGCTCGCGGTCGTGGGCATCACCGAGGTCCTCCGGCACCTCGGCGACGTGCGGGCCGCCCTCGATTCGCTGACCAGCGCGGCGCGCGAACGGCACGTCGATGCCGTCGTGTTGATCGACTATCCGGACTTCAACCTGATGCTGGCGCGGCGCTTGCGAAAGCGCCTTCCGGACGTGCCGATCGTTTACTACATCAGCCCCCAGATTTGGGCTTGGCGCTCCGGCCGGGTGAACAAGATCGCCCGGCTGGTCGACCGGATGCTGGTGATCCTGCCGTTCGAGAAGGAATTGTACGAATCCACCGGCTTGGAGGTCGACTTCGTCGGCCACCCGCTCCTCGACGTGATTCGCCTTGGCGATGACCGAGCCGCGTACAGCGAACGGCAC
>JADFNY010000127.1 GCA_022563115.1 Acidobacteriota bacterium
AGTGGTGCAGCACTCCGTCTCCGTATGTCAGTCGGTCGCCGTCACTGCGCAGGAATACGAGCCCACGCGCCGAGGCCTGCTCGTACGTGGCGCCGATCGCTCCCTGCGCCATCGGCCACGAGACGCCGTATCCGGGATAGAAGGCGTCGTAGGTGTCGCGGTTGAAATAGGCGAAGCCACGCTCGTCGAACGAGGCGGCATTCGCGGCACCGAAGACATCGTTGAGCGCCCTCTGCTCGTCGGTCGTCCACGTGTTCCCAGGGATGGCATTGGGCGGAAAATAGTACGTCGAGTTGCCGCCCATCTCGTGCAGGTCGACGACGATGTGCGGCCAGAACTCGAGGAACACCTGGACCTTGCCCCGTGTCTCCGGCTGGCTCTGAATGAACAGGTCGCGATTCAGATCGAACAGGTAATGGTTGCCACGACCGCCCGGCCAGGGTTCGTCGTGTTCGACCGAGTAGCCCTTCGGGTCCGGCCAGCGCGCCCGGCCGACGCCGTTCTGGTAGACAAACCGATTGCGGCCGTCGGGGTTCTGCACCGGGTCGATGAGGACGAGCGACTCCGCCAGGACCAGGTCGACCGCCGCATCGCCCTGCGCCGCCAGCAGGTGATACGCCTCTGCCATCGCCGCGCCGCTGGAGCTGATCTCGTTGCCATGGACCCCGTGCATCAGCGCGGTTACCAACGGCACCCGCGCCAGGATCTCCTCGGCTTCGGCCTCCGAAAGATCCCGGGGGTCGGCCAGCCGCGCCAGGTCAGTCTTGACTTCATCGAGCGCCGCGATGCGCTCGGGCGAGCCGATGACCATGATCACCAGCGGCCGACCCTCCCAACTCTCGGCATACTGGAACAGATAGGTGCGCGCCGGTGCCGCCGCAGCGAGCGTTTCCATGTAGCGGATCACCTGGTCGGGCGGCGTGACCTCCTCGCCGAAGTCGTGGCCGACCACCTCGGTGAGCGTCGGGATGCTCGGGTCGTAGCGGGTCCCGGGGGCGAGCTCCTGCACGGGACCGAGAAAGGGGAAGGCGGCAACGAGTACGAGGGCTCTCAGCATGGGCATCGACCAACCGGTTCAAGGGGCACGGGGCGCCGATTCTGTCATGAGCGAGCCGCGCGGGCCAGGCGCCTCGTTGGCGTGAACTCTGGCCCGGCCGGCACCTCGACGCTCCCTCAGCCGACCTGTTCCCGTGCCGCGCCCCCCGCATCCTTGTCCGAATGTTCTGCCGGCCACGTTCACGGCTTCCTGTCGGGAGAAGAGCCGGCAACATTGTAATCGGGAACCTCTGGCTCGATCATGCGGGGATGCTCCGATCGCGATCGCCGGGGGCTCGATCGGTATTTTCAGCGAGATCGAACTGAGCTTGGAATGGCGATGAGCAAGCGACGACAAGTCGCAAGGCGCCGTTAGCGCGCGTGGAGGGGGCGTTGGGATCAATGCTTTAGCGGCGCCATGACCGGGATCGTTGCCATCTGGATCATGTCTTCCGCCTGGACGCGATCGTAGAAGTCCATGTTCGAGTGGTGGGTCCGGGCGTTGTACTCGAGGCGATCCTGCATGAACTGGAAGCCGGGTAACCCGACGGCGTCGAAGGAGCCATGGTCGGTGCCATGATCGGCATGACCTGGGGCTCGACCATGTGGGCGTTGAAGCGCACCACCTCCCAGCCTTGGCCGAAGGGGAAGCGCTCCTCGTGGATGTTCTCCAGACCCCACTCCTCGAACTTGGCCATGGTCCAGTCCTTGGCCTGTTCGATTTGCGGCGATCCGGTCAGCCGCGGGCCCGAGGCCGTGGACAACGGCGCACGGCGGGGGTACAAAAGGGCGCATGTCCACACCCGATGAAAAAATCTCGCGCCGATCGGTCTTGAAAGCCGGGGCGGCGTTGGTCCCGACGACCGCCCTGAGGCCGCGCCCCTGGCGGCGCCAGAACCCGGGGCCGCATGTCGTCGTCATCGGCGCCGGAGCGTTCGGCGGTTGGACGGCGCTGAACCTGTTGCGCCGTGGCGCCCGCGTCACCCTGTGCGATACCTGGGGCCCGGGACACTCGCGCGCCAGCTCCGGCGGTGAGTCGCGCGTCATCCGTCACACCTACAACGAGCGCATCTATGTCGACTGGGTGATTCGCTCGCTCGATCTGTGGCGCGAAAACCAGCAACGTTGGGGCCGTGCCCTCTATCACGAGGCGGGGGTGCTCTGGATGGTGCAGGACGACGAGACCTACGAGACGACGGCGCTGACCCACCTCGACGCTGCCGGTGTCGCGTACGAACGGCTCAGCGACGCCGAGCTGGCGACGCGGTGGCCGCAGATCAATCCGGAAGGCATCCGCTGGGCGATCTACGAGCCCGAAGCCGGCTATCTGCTCGCCCGCCGCGGCTGCGAGGCGGTGCGTGACGCGTTCGTCGCCGAAGGTGGCGAGTACCGCCAGGTGGCTTGCGTCGGTGCCGACACAGGTGCCGGCGAGATGCGCTCCGTCGGTCTTTCCGACGGATCCACACTGGCCGTCGATGCGTATGTTTTCGCCTGCGGACCATGGCTCGGTTACTTCTTCGCCGACTTGCTCGGGCCCTTGATCACGACGAGCCGGCAGGAGGTTTACTACTTCGGAACGCCGGCACGGGTCACCGACTTCAACGACGGGACGCTGCCCGTGTGGATCGACAGCGGCGGCCGCTTCTGGTACGGGATCCCGGGGGCCGAGCGTCGCGGCTTCAAGATGGCCGACGACCAGCACGGCGGGACCGTCGATCCGACGACGCAGGACCGGCAGCTTTCGGCCGCCGGCATCCGGCGGGCGCGCGAGTATCTGGAGTTCCGATTTCCGGGCATGCGCGGCGCGCCGCTGATCGAGGGGCGGGTGTGCCAGTACGAGAACTCGCCGGACGGGCACTTCATCATCGATCGGCATCCGCTGGCCGCCAACGCTTGGATTGTCGGCGGTGGGTCGGGCCACGGCTACAAGCACGGCCCGGCGCTGGGTGAATACACTGCCGGGCTGATCCTGGACGACGGCGAGACCGAGGCGATGTTCTCGCTGGCGCGTTTTGCCTGAGGAGGCGCCGATGCCGGAGGCGCGACAACAGCGGACCGCGGGTCGAACGACCGTATGGGCACCGGCAGCCCGTCCATCGCCCCGGCTCACCTTCGCCGCCCTCACACTGGTGGTTGCTCTCGGGGCTTGCTCGGGCGGCGGCGAGGCGCCTCGTACTTCTAACACCGGCGAGGCCTCCGCCCAGCTTGCCACCGTCGTCGACGAGGTTTGGGACCGCACCATCGAGCGCAGCCCGTTTCTGCGCCTGCGAGAGGGCCTGCGGGTCACGGAGATTCCCGAGCTCGACTACGCCCGCGCCGAAGAGGATGCGACCTACGCGCAGTCGATCGTCGATCGCATCGACGCGATCGATCTTTCGGCATTGCCCCACGACGAGCTGCTGACCGCCCAGATCCTGCGGTGGCAGTCGGTGATGGAGGTCGAGGGCCTGCGCTACTACTGGCTCAACAGCTTCATGACCCCGTATGTGAACCCGCTGCCGGAGATGCACCGCATCTTCGAGGCACAGCCCGTCGAAGACCTTCAGGATCTCGATGATTACCTGGCGCTGGTCGAACAAGTCGTCGGGTTCGTGCGCTCGATGCACGAGACCGCCTACGGGCAGGCCGAGCGCGGCTACGTCGTCTCGGGCGCCAACCTGCCGGCGGTGATCGCGATCACCCGGTCGATGATCCAGGAGCCCGAGGGCCACTGGCTTGCCCCGCCCAACGACAAGCTCGTCGCTTTCGCGACGGAAGACGCCGAGGCATTCGTCCTGCAGTTCGGCGACCTGGTCGCTCTCATCAACAACGCCCTCGGCTCGTTCGTCGGGTATCTGGAGGGCGAGTACAGCGACCAGGCTCCCGAAGGCGTCGGGGTCAAGCAATACCCCGACGGCGAGGCGTACTACCGGTACCTGGTCCGCCTGCATACGACGATGGACGTCACCCCCGAAGAGGTGCAGCAGGTAGGCTTCGAGATGGTCGAGGATATGCGGGCGAGCATGGCCGCGATCCAGGCCGAGATCGGCTTCGAAGGCACCGCCGGCGGGTTCAATGAGCACCTGCGGCGCGAGCCGCGCTTTTTCCCTAAAAGTCCCGACGAGGTTGCTGAGCGCCTACAGAGCGCCTCCGACGCGTTCTTCGAGAAGGTCGACGAGTACTTCATCAACGTTCCCGAAGCCCCCTTCGGCGTCCGCCGGCTCGACCCGGCGCTCGAGGGCTCGCAGACTTACGGCTACTACTCGCCACCGACGCCGACCGAGCCCATGGGCTACTACAACTACAACGGCTCGAACCTCAACGAGCGCTCCTGGCTCAACCTCGAGGGCGTCTCGTTTCACGAGTTGTTCCCCGGCCATCACTTCCAGATCGCGCGCCAGTTCGAGAACGACTCGTTGCCGCCGCTGCGGCGCAACTCGATGCAGACGGCGTTCACAGAGGGTTGGGGGTCTTACTCGTCGTACCTCGGCCTCGAGGCCGGCATGTACGAGGATCCGTACAGCCGCTACGGCATGTACGTCCTGGAGATCTTCCTGGCCACACGGCTGGTCGTCGATCCGGGGATGAACTACTTCGACTGGTCGCTGCAGCAGGCGCGCGACTTCATGCGCGAATCGACGCTCGAGTCAGAAACCCAAATCATCACGGAGTCGCTGCGCTACTCCACCGACATGCCAGGCCAAGCCCTCGCCTACCAGATGGGCAAGCGCACGTTCCTCCAGCTGCGCGAAAAGGCCGAACGCGAGCTCGGCAGCGACTTCGACATCCGCCGCTTCCACGAGGCGATCATGGCCCCCGGCTCGATGCCGATGGGCGTGCTCGAGGAGCACATCAACTGGTTCATCGAGCAGGAAAAGGGGCGCGTCGGAGAGCGCTGAGGCGCCCCGGCACCGACCCGCCTCGCGGCCGGGATGGGCAGCAGGTGGGCACCGCTCCGGCGGATTCGCGGCGGCCTATAAGCCTAGAAGACGCGCCGCGTTCCCGCCGAGGATCGCTGTACGCTCCACGTCGCTCAGATCGAGCTCGTTGATGCTCGAGATCATCATCTCGAGGTTGCCGATCTTGTGGGGGTAGTCGCTCCCCGCCAGGATCTGGCTGGTTCCAGCGAAGTCGATCGCCAGCTGGAGCGCTTTCGGATCGAAGTTGACGGTGTCGTAGTAGAACTTCTTGAGGTACTCGCTCGGCGGCTTGTCAATGTTGGCGCGGCATTCATCGAAGGCGTAGAAGCCGCGGTCGAGGCGCTCGGCCAGGTAGGGGATGGCGCCGCCCAGATGGCCGAGCGCCCAGCGAATCCCGGGGTAGCGCTCCGGAACGCCGGCGAACACCAGGTGGGCGGCTGCCAGCGTGGTGTCGAAGGTGAAGCCGATCAGCGGCATCAGCCAATACTCGGTCATCGCCTCGACGCCGACCGGATCGATCGGGTGGATGTACAAGACCGTGCCCTTGTCCGAGGCGCGCTCGTACAGCGGCCAGTAGCTCTCGTCGGCGAGCGCCGTGCCGCCGACGTTCGAAAACAGCATGAAGCCGGCGAAGCCGAGCTCGTCGGTGGCGCGGTCGAACTCGGCGAGCGTGGCCTCGACGTTGTTGAGCGGCAGGGTGGCGAGCGCCGTGAAGCGGTCGGAGCGCTGCGCGACGATCTCGGCAAACGCGTCGTTGACCATCCGTGCCAGCGGAACCGAGCGATCGGGTGACTCGATGTGCGTTCCCGGCGAGGTGAACGTCAAGACTTGCTTGTCGACGCCGGCCTCGTCGAGCACCGACTGGCGAAACTCGATGATACGGTGGCCCGGCACGATGACGTTGTAGTCGCCCGGGTAGTGGAGCACCGGGTTGTCCTCGTCATCGATGGTCACCCGGACGTTGCTCGGACCCTCCTGCACGGCGGCGAGGTACTCGGGTGGGTAGAAGTGGTTGTGAAAATCGATGATCGGCAACGTTCTACTCCTGTTCGGGGATGCGCGGAGGTTGTGTTGACCCGGCTGCCTTACTGCCGTCGGAAGCCGGGCCGGGGGGTGTTTCAAGGGAACCGTCTGCGGCCGATGGAGCAGAGGGGTTGCGGGCCCACAGATAGTAGACAGGCAATCCGATGAGCACGAGCGAGAGTCCCGTGACGCTCTCCACCGGGCTGGAGATCACCTGGTTGATGACGATGGCGAAGGCCGAGAACGCGAAGATCAGCGGGACCGCCGGGTAGCCCCAGACGTGGTAGTCGGCCTTGAACGGGCGGTCGGCATCGTCGCTGCGAGGGTTGTCCGTGTCATGAGCCGCATCGCGCCGGCGAAAGATGATCAGACCGAGCGCCATCAGCCCGAAGAAGACCCACTCGGTATAGATGACCCGGGTAAACAGAACGCGGTAGCTACCCGTCGCCACCAGCACGCACGACCAGACGCCTTGTAGAACGATCGCGCGGTGCGGCGTGTGGAACTTCGGGTGCACCACGCCGGCCCAGCGAAACAGCAGGCCGTCCTGCGCCATGGCGTAGTAGACGCGCGGGCCCGCCAGGATGATCCCGGCGAGCGCCCCGAAGGCCGAGAAGATCACCAGCCCCGACATCATGCCGCCGCCGCCGGATCCCCACACGGCATCGGCTGCGTCGGCGGCGACGCGGGTCGAGGCGGCGATGGTCTCGAGCGGCAGTACCCACATGTACACGGCGTTCATCGCCACGTAACAGAGGGTGACGATGCCGGTTCCGATGATCAGCGCGCGCCGGATCGTGGTGCGCGGCTCAACCGTTTCCTCTGAGTTGTAGGTGACCATGTGCCAGCCGCCGAAGGCGAACAGGCCGGCGACCAGGGCGAGGAGGAACTCGGTGATGCCGACCGCGCCGGTTCCGGCGGCGGCCGTGCCCGAGCCCGCGGGTGCTGACGCTTCGAGGGCGGCCGCCCCGGCCGCCCGGGCCTCGAGGACCCGTTCATGAGCGCCGGCGCCGAACAAGAAACCCGACACGATGATCGCCGTGATCGCGACGATTTTCCCGACCGTGAACAACGTTTGTAGCTGGCTGCCCTGACGCACGCCGGTGTAGTTGACCGCCGACAGCACGACGATTACCGCGATCGCGACCGCCTTGATCCCATTGTCATCGAGCTCGACGAAGTACGCTGTGTAGCGCCCGCAGACCGTCGCAATCGCGGCGATGATCCCCGAATGCATCGTCCAGAACATCGCCCATCCCCACAGGAAGCCGAGAGCGGGGGAATAGGCCTCCTTCAGATACACGTAGACGCCGCCGCTGCGCGCGAAGATCGACGACAGCTCGGCGCAAACCAGCGCCCCGAACAGCGTCAGCACGCCGCACACGAGCCACACCGTGAAGACGCCGGCGACCGTCGGTACCTGCCCGGTGACCTCCGACGGCTGTACGAAGATCGACGTGCCGATGATCGTCCCCACGACCATCGCCGTGGCCTGGGGGAGCCGGATGGCGCGCGTCAGCCGATGCGAGCCGACCATGGATTATCGCTCCGGGCTCACCGGCGTCGCCCTCCGAAGCGTCGGTTGGCCATGTCGACGAGGCGCCGCAGCTCGACGATCGGGTCTTCGCTGTCGGCGGCGACGAACGCTGCTGCAACAGTTTTCATCGATTGGCTCCTTTTCAGGGGCTGTAACGAAGTGCCTTCAGGTTCAGGCCGAGCTCCAGGTCGGTTTGCAGCCGCACCAGTGACTGCGCCTGGTGGGCGTCCTCGGCGTAGTCGACGAGCTTGTCGCGCATCTTCGGCGCCAAGGCCGGCCGGTCGGCATCAGCCTCGGTCGCTTGGGCCGCAGCCAGGACCCCGTCGAGCGACCCGAAATCTTCGATCAGCTTGGCCGCTGTCTTGGGGCCGACGCCGGGCACACCACGAATGCTGTTGGTGCTGTCACCCGTCAGCGCTAGAAAGTCGACGAACTTTTCGGGCGGCACGCCGAAGCGCTGTGCGATGTAGGCGCGATCGAGGTACGACTGCTTGAAGTGATCGCGCACGAAGATGTTGTCGGACAGTAGCTGCAGGAAGATCTTGTCGGTCGACAGGATCACCGCTTGGCTGCCGACCTCGGCGATCTTCACGGCCAACGTTGCGATAACGTCGTCAGCCTCGATCTTGGGCATCTCGAAAGAGGTGACGCCGAGCTTGGCGAACGCATCGCGGTACGCCGGCAGGGCGTCGCGGAGGGCCCCGGGCATCGGTTTGTGGTTGATCTTGTAGTCGCGGTACAGCAGTTGCCGCCAACTCGGCTCCCGTCCCTCGAAGACGATCACCGCGTGGGTCGGATCACATTCGCGCAGGGCCCGCTGCAGCGATTGCTTCGACGAGATCTTGGCGCCATCGGCTTTCTCCGGGGTGTCGTCGCCGGGTTGGGCAGCATAGACGCGACGCACCAAATTGAGCGCGTCGATCAGCAAAAACCGGATCGCCATCGGGCCAAGGGTACTCGCGGCGCGGATCGTCGCAACCCTTGGCGGCGTGATTCTCGCGGTTCTCGAGCCCGGGAACAGGGCGGGTGGGTGGACCACTCCCGAGACCCGGATCTCCCGAACCCGCCCCACCGTCGCTCCGGGGTGGAGTCCGACGCGTGGGGCGGCTAGGCTCGTGGTTCCTCGTCGAGCAAACACATTGTCCGCTTGATCGTCATCATGGCGGACCGCTGCAAGGAGACCGACATGAATCCCAGGAATCAGCGCTTCCGGTCAGCCCCAATCTTCGCGTGCGTGGTTGCCGCGCTTTGGTTGGCGGGATGCGCGACCCAGGAGCCAGGAACCGACGCCGATGACAGCGCCGCGGCCCCCGATGAGGCCGCCGCCGGCGAGAGCGCCGGCCGGCCCGAGGTGTTTATCAGCAACATGGAAGCCGGTGGCTCGTACCCGACCTCGCACGAAGTGATCTTCACGGCCGAGAACTTCAATATCGTTCCGATCGAGGATCCCCTGGTCGTACGTCCGGGTGAGGGCCACTACCATCTGGCGATCGACGTCGATTGCGTTGCCGCCGGAGAGATCATCCCTCCGGGTACGCCTTCCTATGTTCACTTCGGTACCGGCAACGATCGCATCACCCTGCAGTTCGAGCCCGGCGAGCATCGCATCTGCCTGCAGGCAGCCGAC
>JADFNY010000128.1 GCA_022563115.1 Acidobacteriota bacterium
GCAATACACGTCGGTGTTCTTCTGGTTGATAATCGTGTCGAGCGCCACCGCCGTCTTGCCGGTCTGGCGGTCGCCGATGATCAGTTCGCGCTGGCCGCGGCCGATGGGAATCATCGAGTCGATCGACTTGATGCCGGTCTGCAACGGCTCGGACACCGGTTGCCGGTCCACAACGCCGGGGGCGATGCGCTCGATCACACCGAACTCGGACGCGTTGACGGGACCCAATCCGTCGACCGGCTCGCCCAGCGGCGTAACGACACGGCCGAGGAGCGCTTCGCCGATCGGGACCTGGATGACGCGCCCGGTGCGCTTGACGGTGTCGCCCTCCCTGACCGACGACGACTCGCTCAGCAGCACCGCACCGACGTTGTCCTCTTCGAGGTTGAGGGCGACCCCGAAGACGTCTCCGGGGAACTCGACGAGCTCGAGCGCCATGCAGCGTTCGAGACCGTAGATGCGGGCGACACCGTCGCCCACGGAGATGACGGTGCCGACCTCCTGAATGTCGATCTCGGCCTCATAGCCGGCGATCTGCTGCCGGATGATGCTCGAGATTTCTTCGGCCTTGATCTGCATCTGTGAGGTTTCCTTGTTTAGCAGGCCGTGGGCCTGCTCAGGTAGACTCCAACCGTTCACGGATCCGTGCGAGGTGCCCCTGGAGGCTGCCGTCGTAGACGACATCGCCGATGCGGGTAACCACGCCGCCAAGAAGCCGCGGGTCCGTGTTTCGAGAGATCCGAACTTCGCCCCGGGTGGCCTCGCGCAGGCTGGCTTCGAGCTCTGCGATTTGCCCGGGGTTCAAGCGTGTCGCGGTGGTGATGTGAGCGATGACGACGCCGGAATGCTCGTCGACGAGCTCACCGTACACCTCGGCGATCAACGAAAGATGATCGAGCCGCTTTTTGTCCGCCAGGACATCGACGAACCGACGGGCGGTTTCGTCGAGCCCGATAGTTTCCGTTATTTTACCTAATATTACTTTTTTATGCTGTTCGTCAATGGCAGGGTTCCTGATGAGGAGCTTGAGCCCGTCGTGTCCTTCGATCGTTGCAAGGAGCGCACCGAGCTGGTCCTTGACCTTGTTCTCGCTGCCGGGCGCGATCGCGGCGACCGCTTCGAGCAGCCCATTGGCGTAGCGGCGGGCTACGGTGTGGCTGAGCATCTCGTCTTCTCCCTCAAGCCATGCTGGTGCCCAAGCGCGACAGGTAATCGCGAATCAAGCGGTTTTGATCGTCAGGGGTGAGGTGCTCGGCCAGGTTTCTCGCCGCCATGTTGACCGCGAGGTCGGCGACGAAAGCGCGCAGTTGCCGGTTGGCGCCGACACGCTCGTTGTCGACCTCACGGCCGGCCACCTGGATGATCTTCTCGGCCTGCAGCTTGCCGTCCTCCAGGGCGCGCTCCTTCTCACCGTCGGCGTCGCGGTGGGCATCGCTGACGAGGGCGGCGACCTCCGCTTCGATCTTGGATAGGCGTTGATCCGACTCGGAGAGCAACCTCGCAGCCTCTTCGGATTGCCGCACCGCGAGGTCGCGGGCGGCGATGATGCCGGCGGCGCGCTCGGCCAGAACCACCTTCAATCCCGGAAACGAAAAGAGGTCCCCGATGAAGGGCGGCGTCACGACGAGCACCCAGTACAGGAGGCCGCACAGGGCGATGAAGTTGAACCACTTCGCCGGCCAGTAGAACCAGGGCTTCGGTTCGGCCTCGTGGGCTTCGTCTTCAGCGTGCGCCTCGACGCCGGTCAGCTCGCCGCCCTCTTGGACAATTTGAACAGCGGCGTCCTCGGGATCCTGCGCCGGTTGCTCGTCGGGATCTTGCGGGGCGGCGGCGGCGGGTTCCGGTGCCCGAACGGCGGCACTCCCGGGGCCGGCGAGCACCGTGACCGGAACCATCAAAGACGCGAACAGGACGAAGGCCGCTGCCAGCGTCGTCGCTCGAGGCGCGCGGCAGGTGAACATCAGCGGTCTCCCCCACCGGACCCGACCGGGCGACCCAGCACCCGCTCGGCGATCATCTGGGACAGGCGATCGGCCTCGGACTCGAGATCCTTGCGGGCGGTCTCGATGTCGGCGGCGATCTCAGCGCGCGCCCGCTCGACGATCTTGTGCGCCTCCTGCCGGGCTTCCGTCATGCGCTCGTCGCGTCGGGCCCGGCCGGCCCGCTGGGCGGCGTCGCGGATATCGTAGGCCTCGCGGCGCGCCTCCTTCAGGCGATTCTCGATCTCATCGAGGCGCTGCGCCTGCACCGCACCGGCCTCATGAAGCTCGTCACCAGCGTCCTTGGTACGACGCTCGCGCTCGCCGATGAGGCGGCGCAACGGCTTGAAGAGAAACTGGTTCAAGACCAGCATCAAGAAGATGACCGCAGCAGCGACAGACAAGAGCGTCGGCAGGTGTGGAAAATTCTCCATCGCGAATCAGGTGGTCGCCGGCGGGGCGGACGGGGTTCGTGAGCCGGGGTTCGGTAGGTTGAGATGACGCTCGGGAAAGAGCGCGACCGGCGCTCCCAGCAAATTCTAGCGCCACCACTGAATGGCGGCAAGCAAATGGAAGGCATGCAGTACGACCCTTCCGGTATCGCGGGCGAGACCGCTGCCAGGGTGCTCGTCGGGCGCGGGGCAGGGCTCGCTGGGCTTCTCGCGTGCGGGCCCACCATCGGATTAGGTTCCTACGACGCCCTGTTCCATCTGGAGACCGTTCGTTGCAAAATTTCGACGGTTCGTTCCATGGACAGACATCTCGTGGCGATATGGCGACACCATGACACGCTCGCGTCTCTATATTGTCTCCGTGACCTCGCGCGTGTCGGCAAAGCCGAGTCGCTGACGATGCCAGCGGTGCGGGTCGCGGGAGCATGATTGATCGCCCCGGCCCGCCGCTCGAGCACTCCCCCCCCACCGAGTTCAACTTGAGCGAACCGCAAGCCGATGCCAGTATACGGGCCGGTCGCGGCGCCCGGGGGGTCACGTCACTGTCGGCGCGCGCTGCAGGGCACAGGTGCGAGCTGACATGAGACACATCATCACCCTCTATCTGCTTCTCCTTGGTGCCTGGACCCTATGGTCGGGTCTCTCCTGGCCGTGGGGGGAACACTTCGAGCCGTTGGTGGCGGTGATGGGCGTGCTCTCCACCGCGTTGGTCGTGTTCCTAGCCTGGCGGATGGACCTCGTCGATGCCGAGGGGGCTCCAGTCCAGCTCACGACGTTTCGAACCGTCGCCTACATTCCGTGGCTCGCCTGGGAGATCGTCAAGGCCAACATCGACGTTGCCCGCCGCATCCTCGATCCGCGGCTGCCGATCAGCCCGAACATGATCGAGGTTTCGGCGAGCCAGTCTTCCGAGATCGGCCGGGTCGTGTACGCCAACTCGATCACCCTGACCCCCGGCACCGTATCGGTCATCGTGGAGGAGACGACCATCACCGTGCACGCGCTGACGCGGGAAGCCGGGGAAGCGGTCGAGACCGGCGACATGGACCGCCGCGTCACCCGCCTGGAGGGGTCCGATTGATGTTCGCAGCGGCGATGATCGCAATCCTGACGACGATGGCCCTGGCGCTGTTCCGCGCCGCCCTCGGCCCGACCGTCTTCGACCGCGTCATGGCGATGAATTCGTTCGGAACGAGCACCGTGCTGTTCATCGCGGTGCTCGGCTTTCTGAACGGTCGCCCCGATTTTCTCGATCTCGCGCTAGTGTACGCGCTGATTAACTTCATCGCCACGATCGCGGTACTGAAGTACTTCAAGTACGGCGACCTCGCCGAAACCGGTCGGCGCGACCCCTCCGAGGACACGGCGAGCTAGTGTCCGGAGCCAGAGGTTCGTTGCATTTTGCAGGAAGGAGATGCAGGTGAGGTCAAGGAGAGGCGATGCAGGCGATGCTGGAGTCATCGTCGACGAGCCACGACGCGGAGATCACCTGCATATCCTTCCTGCCCGCAGGGTGGCGGCGGGAGCGGCCGCCTTCGGCGTCGCAGCGCCTCCGCGATGGGCGAAACATCTCGATCGGCGCCGCTCCTTGAATTCGCCTCGCTCACGCCACCACAAAATGCAACGAACCTCTGGCTCAGGACACTGACCATGCATTGGGTCGACTTTCTTTCATGGGCGCTGTTGATCGGCGGATCCTTCTTCTGCGTCACCGGGGCGATCGGCTTGCTGCGTCTTCCCGACTTCTACGCCCGCCTGCACGGAGCCGGGATCATCGACACCCTCGGCGCCGGCCTGATCTTGATCGGCTTGATGCTGCAGGCGGGCCTTTCGCTGGTGACGGTCAAGCTGCTGTTCATTCTGTTCTTCATCCTGATCACCAGCCCGACCGCGACCCACGCGATCGCTCACACCGCCCGCGTACAGGGACTCGAACCGGTGCTGGGGGGGGAGGACGGTGAGCAGTGAACTGGGTCATCGACATCGTTCTTCTCGCCCTTCTGATGTTCACCGCGGTGACCATCGCGCGGCTGCGGGGGCTCTTTTCGGCCGCCATCGTGGCTGGCATCTACAGCCTGCTGGGGGCCTGCTGGATGAGCGTGCTCGACCAACCGGACGTCGCCTTTACCGAGGCCGCGGTAGGCGCGGGGATCTCGACAGTGCTGATTCTGGTCACCCTCTCTTTGACGACGAGCGAGGAAAAGGAGCCCAAGCACACTCCGTTGTTGCCGCTCGTCGTGGTTCTGATCACCGGCGCCGCCCTGATCTACGGCACCATCGACATGCCCCGCCTGGGCGATCCGCAGGCGCCCACCAACCTGCACGTCGCGCCCCGCTACATCGAGGAGTCGCCGCACGAGATCGGGGTTCCCAACCTGGTGACCGCCGTCCTGGCTAGCTACCGCGGCTACGACACGCTGGGTGAGACTGCCGTCATTCTCACCGCCGGCGTCGGCGTCATGATCCTGCTCGGCGGGGCCCGCAGGCGGCGCTGGCGAGCGGACGACGACAAGAGAGACAGGGCATGAGAGACCAAGCCGTGCCGCGCGTCGTCGCCAAGCTGCTGATCCCCTACATCCTCCTGTATGCCTTCTACGTCCAGTGGCACGGTGACTACGGCCCCGGCGGCGGTTTCCAGGCCGGGGTCATCTTCGCGGCGGCGATCATCTTGTACGCGCTCATCTTCGACCTGCGAACCGCTCAGCAGGCCATCCGACCGCGGGTCGTGGGTCTCCTGGTCCCGCTGGGTTTGCTGCTCTACATCGGCGTCGGCATCGCCACGATGCTCAAGGGCGGGGTTTTCCTGGAGTACGGGGTGCTCGAGCACGATCCCGTGCACGGGCAACACCTCGGGATTCTGCTGATCGAGCTCGGCGTGGGGACGACGGTGGCGGGGGTGATGATCACCATCTTCTACGGCTTCGCCGAGGCGGTGAGCGACCGATGATGGAGACCATCGGGCTCTACAACTACTGGGTCGTCATCGTCCTCATGATGACCGGCTTCTACATCGTCGTGGCGCGCGACAACCTCATCAAGAAGGTCATCGGGCTGAGCATTTTTCAGACCTCGGTGTTCCTCCTGTTCATCTCGGTCGGCAAGGTCGAGGGCGGCACGGCGCCGATCATTGCCGACGGCTTCGAGGTGTACTCCAACCCGCTGCCGGGGGTCCTCATCCTCACCGCCATCGTCGTCGGCGTGGCCACCACCGCCGTCGCTTTGGGGCTCGTCGTCCGCATCAATGAAGAGTACGGGACGATCGAAGAGACCGAGATTCATCGTCAGGATGTAGAGGCTTGATCGACAACCACCTGCCGATCCTGCAGATCCTCCTGCCGCTGGTTGCGGCGCCGCTGTGCCTGCTGCTGCGCCACCGCGTGGTGGTGACGGCGCTGGCGATCGCGGTGACCTGGGTCACATTCGCGGTTTCGGTGGCGCTGATGGCAACCGTCTTGCAGCAGGGTCCGATCTCCTATGAGCTCGGCGGCTGGCCCCCCCCCTGGGGCATCGAGTATCGGGTCGACATCCTCAGCGCCTTCGTGCTCGTTCTCGTCTCCGGCATCGGCGCGGTGGTAGCGACGTGGTCGCCGGCCAGCATCTCGGTGGAGCTGCCGCGCTACGAACGCCACTATCTGTTCTATTGCGCCTACCTGCTGTGTCTCACCGGTCTGCTCGGGATCACGATCACCGGCGACATGTTCAACGTGTTCGTCTTTCTCGAGATCTCGGCCCTGTCGTCGTACGTGCTCATCAGCATGGGCCAGGATCGACGCGCCCTGACCGCCGCCTACTCGTACCTGATCATGGGGACGCTCGGGGCGACGTTCATCCTCATCGGCATCGGCCTGCTGTACATCATGACCGGTACGCTGAACATGGCCGACCTGGCGTTGCGCCTGCAGGACGTGGCCGACACCCGGACGGTCATCGTCGCGTTCGCTTTTCTCATCGTCGGGGTCAGCCTGAAGATGGCCCTGTTCCCGCTGCACCTCTGGCTGCCCAACGCCTACGCCTACGCACCGTCGGCAGTGACCGCATTCCTCGCCGCCACCGCCACCAAGGTCGCCGTCTACCTGCTGCTGCGCTTTTTCTTCACCGTCTTTGGCTACGACTTCTCCTTCGACAGGATGCAGCTGTGGATCGTCCTGATGCCGTTGGCGCTGATCGGCATCCTGACCGCATCGCTGGTTGCCGTCTTCCAAAACAACATTAAGCGCATGCTGGCGTACTCGAGCGTGGCGCAAATCGGCTACATGGTGCTGGGAATCAGCTTCGCCTCGGTGAGCGGCTTGACCGGCGGCGTCGTGCATCTTTTCAACCACGGCCTGATGAAGTGCACGTTGTTCCTCGCCATGGGCTGCATCGTCTACCGTTGCGGGTCCGTACACATCGACGAGATGCGCGGGCTCGGCCGCCGCATGCCGTGGACCATGGCCGCCTTCGTGGCCGGTGGGCTGAGCCTGATCGGGGTGCCGATGACCGTCGGTTTCATCTCCAAGTGGTTCCTCGTCAAGGCCGCTCTCGAGCAAGGCTTGTGGCCGGTGGCCGGGGTGATCTTGTTCAGCTCGTTGCTCGCCGTCGTCTATATCTGGCGGGTCATCGAAGTCGCCTATTTCGAGGAGCCGCTGGCGGTCGACGGCCAAGGCCCGGTGCGCGAGGCGCCGCTTTCGATGTTGATTCCCATGTGGGTGCTGGTGGCAGCGATCTTCTACTTCGGCGTCACCACGGAGTTGACGGCGGGCATCGCGCAACAGGCTGCTGCATCGCTGCTGGGGGTGGTCCCGTGAGCCCCTCGACCGCGATCTACGCGGCCGTAGCGCTGCCCTTGGTCGGCGCCGCCCTGGTTGTTTCCCTGCGCCGCTGGCCGAACCTGCGCGAAGCGGCGAGCTTGATCACCGGCGGTGCCCTCTTCGGGGTGGTCCTGTCGCTCCTCCCCCACGTTCAGTCGGGCGCCCGCCCCGAGGCCCAAGTGGTCGAGGTGATGAGCGGCCTGTGGCTGGCTTTCAAAGTAGAGCCCCTCGGAATGTTGTTCGCGCTCGTCGCCTCGGGCCTTTGGATCGTGACGACGACGTACTCGATCGGCTACATGCGGGGGCAGCACGAGGTGGACCAGACGCGTTTTTACGCCTGGTTCGCGATCGCTATCTCGGCCGCCATGGGGGTCGCGATGGCAGCCAACCTGCTGACGCTTTTCACCTTCTACGAGCTGCTGACCCTATCGACCTACCCGCTCGTCACCCACCACCGAACCGAGAAGGCGATGCGGGCCGGCAGAGTGTATCTGGGAATACTGCTCGGTACTTCGATCGGATTCCTGTTGTTGGCGATCATCTGGACCTACTACCTGGCCGGGACGCTCGACTTCCGCCCCGGCGGCATCCTGGCGGGCACCGCCGACAATTGGGTCATCGTCGTGTTGCTGGCGCTGTTCGCCTTCGGCACCGGCAAGGCCGCTTTGATGCCGTTTCACCGCTGGCTCCCGGCCGCGATGGTCGCTCCGACGCCGGTGAGCGCTCTCCTGCACGCTGTGGCGGTGGTGAAGGCGGGAGTTTTTTCGATCATGAAGATCGTCGTGTACATCTTCGGCATCGAGCTCTTGCACGACACCGGGCTGAGCATCTGGCTGATGTACGCGGCCGCGTTTACCATCATTGCGGCGTCGCTCGTCGCGCTCACCAAGGACAACTTGAAGGCGCGACTCGCCTACTCGACCATCAGCCAGCTCTCCTACATCGTCCTCGGCGCCGCGATGGCCACCAGCGCCGGAGTCCTCGGCGGCAGCATGCACATCGCCATGCACGCGTTCGGCAAGATCACATTGTTTTTCTGCGCCGGCGCCATCTATGTCGTCGCCCACAAGACCGACATCAGCGACATGCGGGGAATCGGCCGGACGATGCCGATTACGATGACCGCCTTCTTCATCGGAGCGCTCAGCATCATCGGCTTGCCGCCGATGGGCGGGGCGTGGAGCAAATGGTTCTTGGCCCTCGGGGCGCTCGAAGCGGAGAAGGCCATCTTCGTTGCCGTTCTGATGATCAGCTCGCTCCTGAACGTTGCGTACCTGATGCCGATCGTGGCGCGAGCATTCTTTGTCGCCCCTGCGGAGCCGGCGCCAGGCGACGACGACTTCGCGGGTGCACCCCAGGGCACGGTGCTCGGGGCAAACGGCGGGTCGTCGATCAAGGAAGCGCCGGTCTTCTGCCTCGTAGCGCTCTGCGCGACGGCCGCAGGCTGCCTGGCCCTCTTCTTCTTCGCCGATGACCTCTACCAACTGCTAACCCCGATCGTGAACCCGTAGGGAGCCATGCAAGACGACAACAGCACCGACAGCCACGCGAAGCGGTCGCACGACGACTCGACAGAGTCCGCAGGGGACGAGAAAAAATACTGGCTCGACGACCTGCGAAACGTCCGCAAGATCTACCGAGCCCTTTGGATCGTCTGCGCCCTTCTTGTCACCGCCGACCTCTTGTACGAAAAGCACATCGAGTTGGTTGACTTTACGGCGAACCTTTTCCGCTGGCGGATCGAGTTGCCGATCGAGCGCGTCGTTGGATTTTTTGGCTTCTACGGCTTCTACGGCTTTGTCTCCTGTGTGTTCCTGGTTCTGGCTGCCAAGCAGCTGCGCAAGATCGTCGGCCGGGGCGAGGATTACTATGATCGATA
>JADFNY010000129.1 GCA_022563115.1 Acidobacteriota bacterium
CAGCACATTCTGGTGCTGCGGGGTGATGTTCTTGCCCTGCTGGCGGAACACGTCGTCGAGCCGGCGGATGTTGCCGCCCTGGCTCTCGGTGTAGACGGTGCGCCAGTCGTTCGGATCGACGGTCGTATGGAAGCCGTCGCCGCTGTGGAACTTGAACCAGTGGTCGTTGAGGATGCCATTGTAGTCACGGCTGTTGGACGGTCCGCCCCAGTTGCCGTTGTCCTGCAACCCTCCGTACACATAGTACGGATCGCGCATGTCGGCGGTGATGGCGTAAAACTGGCCGATGTCCATGTTGTCGAACATGATGAAGCTGTAGCCCTTGTCGTAGGTGACGTACGAGCCCTTGTCGTTGCCGACGTAGAAGATGTCGGGGTTGGAGGGGTTGAGCCACAGGGCATGAAAGTCGCCGGAGATGCCGCCCATGCTGCGGTCGAACGTGCGGCCGCCGTCGGTTGAGATCTGGGCGCTGCCGGAAAGCACGTACACCGTCTCGTCGTCGACCGGATCGATCCAGATGTGGCTGTAGTAGAAGGGCCGGTTGTTGTAGCGGCTGACGTACTCCCAGTCGTCACCGCCGTTCTCGGACCGGTAGATGCCGGTGCCCAGCTGGCTCATGTCCTCGTAGTCAGGGTTGGGCTGGCCGGCGGCGCGCTGCGGCGGCTGGAAGCCGTGCTCGACGATCGCCATGATGGTGTCGGGGTCGGACAGCGAGATCGCCACACCGATCTTGCCAGTATCACCCTCGGGCAGCCCGTTGGTGAGCTTCTCCCAGCTCGCACCACCGTCAGTCGACTTGAAGATGCCGCCGTTGGGCCCACCCGAATCGAAGCGGTGCGGCTGCCGCTGGCGCTGCCAGAAGGCGACGTACAGCACCTCCGGGTCGCGCGGATCCATGATCACGTCGGTCGCACCGGTGCGGTTGTCGTTCGGGAGCCCACCGGCCCGCCCACCGCCGGCCTCGACATCCGTAACGACCGCCAACTCGATGCCGAGTTTGGTCCAGGTGGCGCCGCCATCGGTGGTCTTGAAGAGGCCGCGATCGCCGGTGTAGCCCCACAGGTGGCCTTGGGCCGCGACGTACACCGTGTCCGGGTCCGTCGGATGGGTCAGCACCTCGCCGATGTGATGGGTATCGGCAAGCCCGACGTTGACGAACGTCTCGCCACCGTCCGTTGATTTGTAGACCCCATCGCCCCAGCCGACGCTGTTGCGGGTGCAGGACTCGCCGGTACCGACCCAGACGATGTCGGGGTCGGGCTGGAAGACGGCGATATCACCGATGTTCGACGTGCCGTAGTCCTCGAAGATCGGTGTCCACGTCGTGCCGGCGTTGGTCGACTTCCACACGCCCCCCGACGCTGCCCCGACGAACACCGTCGAAAAGTCGTCGCCGACCGCTTCGATGTCCGTCACCCGTCCCGCCATGTTCGCGGGACCGATGTTGCGCCACTGCAGATCGGCGAACAGAGCGTCTTCGAGCGTCGCCGAACCTTGCGCCGCAGGAGCCGGCGCGACTGCGGCCATCGACGGGCTCGGCAAGCTCGCCGCGGAGGTGGCCAGCAGGAGGGATAGGAAAGCGATCAGAACGAACGGCTGCGGTCGGAACAACGGGCGCATGTCGGCAGGCTCCTGGCTGGGGATCGATACGGCCGCCCCGATATTACTCGGTGCGCAACGCCGCGACAGGATCGACGGCGCGCGGCGGCTACACGACGTACGACATCGGCCCCGGAGAGGACACCAGCTTGCCCTCGATCGAGGCGATCTTCGGCCCCTCCACCGCCCCGGACCTGCACGACGATCCGATCGGCCGCGACGCCGACGATCTGCCGATGCCGGAACCGGCCGAGATCGAACTCTCAGCCTTGTACGACGTGTTTGCCAACAGCTTCGCGTTCAAGCCGGCGGACCAGTGATCGACGAGCTCGTGCGCGGACCCAATGTTCATGATGATCCGATCGGCCCGTTGACCGTCGTCGACAGCAAGTTCAGCGGCATCACGCCGGGCTTGGCGATGCAACGCCGCGACCAGATCGTCGGCCACTACTTTGCGCAGCTGAATCCCCTCGACGGATTCCACATCGATGGCTCAATGTTACGCTTCGAGAACTTGGGCGAGAGCGCGGATTTGGCGAGCGTGGACGCCTACGAGTACGAGTGGTTCGCCTTCGACAACGACACACGGGGGTTGACGAGCGGCAAGAGCGGTGCAACCGGTCAGGCTGCGGTGAGGTTGCCGGAAGGGGCCGGCCGCGCGCCGGACACTTTCTGGATGGTGCGAATCCGGACGCGTGCCGCCGGTGTTGCAAACTGGTATCGCGCTGTTGATGTGTTCCTGAGTGGCGGGGCAACTCCTCGGGCGGTCGGGATCGACCGGGAGACCGAAAGTCAATGAGCCTGCGATTGTCCAAACGTAGCTTGTGGATTCTGGGTGTCCTCGCCGTTGCCCAGGTGTCTGTCGCTGCACCTGCCGACACCAGTGTCTCTGTGCTCGACGCTCCGGTCGCCACGGCGAGCCAGAGCCGGCGCATCGTGGCGGTGGGTGACATTCACGGCGCCTTCGACGAGCTGACCAGCATCCTTCAGGAAACGGGATTGATCGACGAAGAGCTTCGCTGGAGCGGGGGCGACGCTATCTTCGTGCAGACTGGAGACTTCACCGATCGGGGCCCGAACGTCCGTCGGTGCATGGATCTTCTGATGCGTCTGCAGCAGGAGGCTCCCGATGCCGGCGGCGAAGCCATCGTATTGCTCGCCAACCACGAAGTGATGAACCTCGTTTCCGCCGTACGCGATGTTGCGCTGGTCGAGTACGCGGCCTTCGTCGACGACGACTCGGCCCGCCGGCAGGACGAAGCCTTTGAAGGCTGGGCCGAGATCCGCGCCCAGCGCGCCCGGGCGGCGGGAGATCCTGAGCCACCGCTCGGCGACGATGTGAGAGCTGCCTGGGAGGTCCAGTATCCGCTCGGCTACAGCGAGCGTATGGATGCGTTCGGGCCGCAGGGAACCTACGGTAGATGGCTCCGCGAGCTGCCGACGGCGGCGCGCATCGGAGACATCCTTTTCATGCACGCCGGCGTCAGCCCGGCGCTCGCCGACCGCACCGTCGATCAGATCAACGAGCAGGTCTGGACCGAGACCGGTCTGTTTGACGACGTCAAAGCCGAGATGGTGAACCGTGATCTGATCACGCCGAATGCGAAGATCGAGGAGATCGTCGCCATCGCGCACACCGAGCTCGGCCGCATTCTCGCGGCGTCCGATCGGGCCTCAGGTGCGGCATCCAACGATCGCGAGGCGCGCTTCGCCGAATCGCTGCAGCTGGTGGCCAACGTCTCTCGCTGGCAACTGCTGGATGAGAACGGCTTTCTGTGGTTCCGCGGCTGGGCGATGTGGACCGACGCCGACCAGGACGTAGTCGCCGAGGTCCTGGGCAGGCAAGGTGTCTCGCACATCGTCGTGGCCCACACGACCCAGCTGGATGGAACGATCAAGGCACGCTTCACCGGCGGCGTCTTCCTGATCGACACCGGAATGCTGACGGCGCACTACGGGGGCCGACCCTCGGCACTCGAGATCGTGGATGGCCGCTTCACCGCGATCTACGTGGGCGAGCGCGTCGAACTCTTCCGGCAGGGTGCTCTTCCGACGAGCCGTCGCCGCACCCTTGTATTGAAAACAAACGTGGCTCAGAATGCGGCTGTCACCAAGGCGCAACGGCAAGCACCAGCGAAGTCAAGGTAGGTGGACCGTGTCCCACGCATTCTTCGGGCTGGCTCTTCTGAGCCTCGTGGTTTCCGCCTCTCCTGTGCATGTCCTCTCGGCGCCGTTGTCGTCGCCACATCCGCCCGCCCTGTCCCAGGCGCGGTTCCGTGTCTGGTTGGAGTTGGTCGGGATGACGCCGCAACAAGTCGATGTCGTCACCGCCGGGTTCGCGGACCTGGCTGGGGAAGCGACCCACCTGGCCCCGGCCGCCCGCCTGGAGACGGCGGATCTGATCGTTCGGGTAACCGTCGGCGCGGTGGGAACCGCCGGCGCCGGTCTGGCGGAGATCGGCGGAAGGGCCGCCGGGTTGGAGCGCGTCGCCACCGATCTTCCCACCGAAGCTCACCCGACGATCGAGGTTTACTTCAGCATCATCGACGTTCTCGACGGTAGTTTCCTGATGCCAGAGGAGAGGGTCATTTGCCGACTCCCTCTCACTCAGGGGAGCGCCATCACGGCGCCTTGCTTGCGCACCCGAATCCCGCGCATGGTCGATCAAATGGACGAATGGGCCGAGAGCGAGGCGGCGACCCTCGAATCCGCCGCCGACTTCGGCCTCTCCGAAAACGATCGCACCGGCCTCGGCCCCGCCGATCTCGCGGCGGCGTACTACCGGGAAGGGGTGCGGGCTTCGCGTGCGGGCTTCGAGGCGCGGGCGCTCGACCTGATGGCAAAAGCGCAACCGTTGTTCAAGGAAACCGGCATGCGCCGGGAAGAGGGCGCCGCCTGGGAGCAGCTCGCTTATTTGATGGCGGCGACCAACCGGGACCTCGAGCGAGCCATCAACTACGCCGAGCAGGCGGTCAGGATCGCTCGAGAGCTGTCCGACCCGGTCGCCGAGGCCCGCGCCCTCAGTCTGCTCGCCGGCTGCGAGGCACGCAACGGCAACTACTCCCGGGCGGCGAGAATCGCCCGGTCCGCCGCCGGTCAGGCGCGCGGCAACGGCGATACCCTCACCGAAGGCATGAGCATCGCGATTTTGGCCGGGGTAGCCGCGGTGCGCGGCAACTTCGATCAGGCGCGGGCGCTCCAGGGCCAGGCTCTGGAGCTCGTCCGTGCCGCCGGCAGTCGTCGTGCCGCCGCTCGCGTGTTGCTGTCGATCGCCGCCGTGACCGCACACGATGACGACCGCGTCCGCTCGGCGAGCATGGCGCAGCTCGACGAGGTACGAGAGACGGCGCTGGAGAGCGGAAGCCTGGCCCTGCTGCGGGACGTTACCTTCGCGATGGCGGATACCTGCTATGACACCACCGAGAGCGAGCTCGTCAACGCCGGCGAAGTGGGTGCCATCCGCGCGATCAGGCTATCGAGCCGCCTCGACGACAAGATCGGAGAGGCCGCCGGCATCGGCCTCCTCGGCGCCTTCGCCGTCCGTCTGGGCAAGCTCGATCGCGCCTTCGAGTACCTCGGGGTCGCCCAGGAACGCGCCCTCGAGGCTGGCTTTGTGGAAGGCGCGATCGACAGCTTCCAGTTGTTGGGCGAGACGGTGCCCGACCAGTCCTACGGTGTCACTTTGCTGGAAGCCGTCGTCGGATTGCGCGCCGAGCAACAGGATCTGCGTGGGCAGGTCAAGACGTTGTCCGATCTTTCGCGGCTTCAAGCGGGACTCGAGCGCAACGAGGAGGCGTGGGCGTCGTATCAGGGCGCGGTAACCGCGGCCGACCAGTACATCGCGCAGTTGCAAGAGAACCAGGACCGCGAGGATATCCGAGAGAGCTTCACGATGGTTCTCACGTCGCTCATGACCACGCGTACCGAGCTTCCCTTCCTGGCCCGCTACTTGAAGATCAACCGCATGCTGCCGCTCCTCAACCCCCGCTGGATCGAAGGATGATCAAGCGGCAGCTGATCGCTCTGGCCATCACGGTGGCGGTCCTCGCGCCCACCGCTCACGGCGCTGCTGCCGTACCAGCGCAGAAGCGGGCGGCACGAGAAGCGTTTCTGCGGACCGCCGAGGTCGTCGACGTCCAAGTCGTCAGCGTTGGCATCACGTTGCCGCAACGCGTCGAGCTCGAGCAGGGTGGGGTCCGCCGCTCTGCCATGTTCAAGAGCATGGACCTCACGGATTCGCGCCAGATCCGCATCGGCCAGGAGGTGCAGGAGGGATTGCGGGATTCGTGGACGTTCGAGATCGCCGCCTACGAGCTCGACAATCTCCTCGGCCTGAACCTGGTTCCGATCACCGTGGTGCGAACGATCGGAGACAACGAGGGGGCACTGATCGACTGGGTCGACGACGCGATGCCGGAATACGGCGTATCCCCGGAAGGCTTCGACATGGCTGCCTGGGAAGACGAAGTTGCCAAGGTCTGGCTCTTCGACTACCTGGCCTACAACATCGACCGCACGCCCGAAAACCTGCTGCTGATCCCGGGGTTCGGCGTCAAACTAATCGACCACTCGCGGGCCTTCCAACGGTTCCTGGTGCCGATGCGCCCGCTGATGCGCTTCCCCCGACAGGCGATCGACCGACTTCGAGCCCTGTCCGAGGACGAGATCAGGAGATCATTCTCCGACTACCTGACCGGCGAGGAGATCGATGCACTGCTGATACGAACGCGGCGTGTTCTCGACCGCGTCGACGAATTGCTCGCCGCGAAACCGGAAGACGAGGTTCTGTTTTGATTCGCGGCTCCGGGGGTTTGGCGCCAAACCCGGTGGTCGCAGTTTCTCTTATAAGCAAACTGTTTGTGTCCAAGTAAAGCTTGTTTCAGTCGACGGAGGAGTCGTGATGGAGACGTTACACAAGATGTTCGCTGATACCGTGGCCAACCTGGCGTTTGTCGGGTTTCTCGTGTTCGTGATGCTGGTGCTGACCGGAGCACCGGAACCCGCCTTTGCGGCCCAAGACCCGATCCTCACCATTCCGAGGACGCCCTTACCCCAGCGCACTTGGGTCGACGTCGACGGCGTCCCGCTGCCCTTCTACAACGAAGACCAGGTCATGGAGTTCCTGCGCACGGCCGAGATCGTCGAGCGGAAGAGCCTAGCGGTGGGCGTCACCGACCCCATCAAGATGAAGCTCCGCAAGGACGGGATCGAGGTGCACGCCATCTTTCGGTATGTCGACACGGTGTACCCCAGCGTGCGCATGGACGACGGCCGTTTGCGCGTCAACCTGAAGGACAGCTGCCATTTCGAGCCGGCTGCCTACGAACTCTCGAAGCTACTCCGTATGGACAGCGTGCCGCCGGTCGTCGGGCGACGTATCGGCAACGAGATGGGATCGCTGCAGATCTGGGTCTACAACGCGGTCATGGAAGACGAGCGGGTAGAGCAAGGGATGAGCGCACCCAACCGGATCGCGTGGAACCAGCAGGTTCAGCTGATGTACATGTTCGACGCGTTGATCGGCAACGACGATCGAACGGCGCAGAACATCCTGATCGACAAGAACTTCAAGGTGTGGCTTATCGACCACACGCGGGCTTTCTATGGCCGCGCTGAGGCGCTGTCCCTCGACAAGGTGATTTACGTCGAGAGGGGATTCTGGGAAGCGCTGCAGGAGCTCGACACGGAGAGCTTGAACGAAGCGGTGGGCGAATTCCTCACCGACACCGAGATCAAGCAGCTCCTGGAACGCCGCGATCGGGTGGTGGCGCACGTCAGCGAGCTGATCGAGACGCGCGGCGAGGGCGCCGTACTCTACGAGTGGGCGCCGTCCGGGCGCTGATCCATAAGCTTGTCGGCGGGATTGTAGTCGGCGCGAGGGGGCGGCGCCTCAGTCGCCCCGCCCACCGGTGGCTAGCCGCCGCCGGCTCTCGGCCAGACGTTGTCGGCGGGATCACCGTCCGGGAACCGCCCGCCCGGATCCAGCGTGATCTTCTCGATCGCGCGGCCGCCGAAGTCGAGGACCGCTTCGAAGGTGCGGGACCCGTCGAACCAAACATCCACCGGCCAGGTGACGATCGCCGTCGTCTCGGAGACCATCTCGGCGTTGGGCATCGCCTGGATAGCCGGGCCGGCGGCCGCGAACTGCACCTCGAGAACGACCGGGGACGGCATCTCGCCGTCCTGACGCACCGTGACCGTTGTCCGCGCTCCGGACGTGGTGACGTCTTCGATGGACCCGTCGACGGACTCGGTGGTCCACAGCCAGTAGTACCAGAACCAGCCGAGATCCTCTTCGAGCGCGTTGCTCATGAAGAACGCGTAGTCCCAAGGCGAGGGATGCTTGAAGCTCCACACCTCGGTGTACTCGCGGATGCCGCGCTGCACTTCCTCGTCGCCGACGATGCCGCCGAGCATCGACAGCATCAGCGGCGTCTTGCTGTAGGTCTGGAAGCCGTACATAGCGCCGCCGTAGTTGGCGGCCCACATCATCGGCGGCTCCGCCTCGTCACCGCTGATGGCGCCGTAGCGCTGCCCGCGACCGTCGAGGTTGGGCTCTTCATCGCGCCAGTGGGCGCCGGACAGGACGTTCATGTACTGGTCGAACCCTTCGTCCATCCAGCCGTACCAGGTCTCGTTGGTACCCACCATCATCGGCCACCACTGGTGTCCCACCTCGTGGTCCGCCGCTCCCCGGTTGGAGTTGATGACCATCGGGTATTCCATGCCGGCGCTGGGGCCGTCCTGGAGTGTGAGTTGCGGGAACGGATACGGAACCCAGAGATCGGAGTAGAACTCGAGCGCGTGCCGGCTGATCGGTCCGGCGTTCTCGAACAGGTTGGCGCGTTCGGGAATGAACAGCATGTGGATGGGGATGTATCCCTTGCCGGGAATATCGGCCCGCGTCGCCTGCCAGACGAAATTTTCCGCCGTCGCCCAGGCGAAATCGTTGACCATGTCGGCAACGAAATGCCAGACGAGCCGGTCGCCGGCGGCTGTTGCCTGCCCCGGGCCGACTTCATCGGCGTCGACGATGGTGGTGATGTCGTCGCTCTCGAGGGCGCGCGCGAGCCGCTCGCGGGCCGTCGCGGTAAGTACCTCTTCGGGATTCTGCAGCACCCCCGTGCCGCTGACGATCCAGCCGGCGGGGACGTCGATGCGCACGTCGAAGCGCCCGAAGTTGTTGTAGAACTCGGCCGGTCCGAGGTACACGCTGGTGTCCCAGCCACGGAGGTCGTCGTACTTGGCGAGGCGCGGGAACCACTGCGTCGGCTGGAAGAGCGTGTCGTCCCAGCGCTGCGTCATGCGATGACCGCGTCCGTTCGGGCCGCCCGGCAGCTTGGTATGCCAGGCGATCTCCAGGGTTGCTGTCGATCGCGGCGGAATCGGCGTTGCCAGCGTGATCGTCGCCAGCGTCTGGTCGAGCTCCCTAGCGGCGAGCCGTCGTGGGGCGTTACGGCCGCGTCCGCGCACACGGGGCAGCGGCGCGTCGAG
>JADFNY010000438.1 GCA_022563115.1 Acidobacteriota bacterium
TAAATCGTATATACGATCCCACGGTCGAAGCCGTGGCATCGAGCTTCCCGCGTTTCGATTTTTCCGATGCCGACGGGTCGAGAGCTGCACTGAAAGAGACCCTTGAGGCCGCAGCAGCGGAGGGCATCGAACGACCCACCGATGACCGTATCGAGGAAATTGAGCGTGCGATACCAGGACCAGACGGCGCACCAGACCTGCCCATTCGCATCTATATGCCCAAAGATCGTTCAGAACCAGGGCCGGGCTTCGTCAATTTCCACGGTGGCGGATTTGTATTGGGCGACCTGGAATCGGAACACCCCCGCTGTCTGGTTATGGCGGCTGAGGGTGGTGCGGTGTCTGTTGGCGTTGACTATCGACTGGCCCCTGAAGATCCGTTTCCAGCCGGCGTTGAAGATTGCTACACGGCATTACAGTGGGTGGTTGAGAACGCAGGCGAGCTCAAGATCGATCCGGCCAGCGGCACGGTGAGCGCCGATCAGGTGGTTCTCGTGTCGGGCTCGACGATTACGGCCGTCGGCGCCAACGTCGTGATCCCCGAAGGCGCGACGGTGATCGACCTGTCGAACATGACGCTGCTTCCCGGGCTGATCGACTCGCACACTCACCTGTGCTCGGCGGTCGACACGACGGTGACGTCGCTGAAGGCGTACACACTCGACGTTCCGACGGCGTACCGCGTTCTGGAGGGAGCCGCCAACGCCGAGTCGATGCTGCAAGCCGGCTTCACGACCGTCCGTGACCTGGGCAACTCGGGCAACTATGGTGACTCGGCGCTCAAGGCGGCCATCGACGCCGGTATCGTCGACGGCCCGACCATGTTCATATCCGGCAAGATCATCGCCGGGTTTGGAGGACAGTTCGTCGTTAATCCCGAGTTTCCCGACCTCGGCTTGCAAGACTACATCTATGCCGACACTCGGGACGAGCTTCGCAAGGGGATCCGCCAGAACCTCCACTACGGAGCCGACTGGATCAAAATCGTTGTCGACGACCAGCGCTATCTCTACTCGGTCGAAGACATACGCTTCATCATCGCGGAAGCCGCCGCCGCGGGCGTGCGGGTGGCGGCGCACAGCTACACCGAACAGGGGGCGCGCAACGCGATCGAGGCGGGGGTCGCGTCGATCGAGCACGGCTTCGAGATGAGCGATGAGACGCTCAGCAGGGCTCGCGACGAGGGTGTCATGCTTGTCGGTACCGACCTGGCGCGACCTATCATGGAGGCTTGGGAGGGCTTCGGCGACGACCCCGACGTCGATCTCTACGCCCAGGTGATCGATCGACTGCGCCGTGCCCATGCTATCGGCGTTTCGATGGCCTTCGGGTCCGACATTTACATGAAGGTGCCGGGCCACACCCACGGCACGGCGGCGATCGAGAACCTCGACGCCTGGGTCGACGCCGATGTGCCGGCCGCGGACATCCTCCGCGCCCTGACGATCAACGGCGCCCGCCTACTCGGCATCGAGGCGAGCCACGCGGGGATCGCCCCCGGGATGGTGGCGGATCTGATCGCCACGCCGGCGAACCCACTCGAACAAATCGAGGCCCTCGAGTCGGTCAGCTTCGTCATGAAGGGCGGTGTGGTCTACCGCGACGAGCGCTAGCTCGGGTCATGCTTACACGCGTCGCCATCATCATCGTTCTCATCTTCTGGCAGCTCCCGCAGCTTCCGCCGCCGATGCATACACCGTGGTACCGGAGGGCTCCGCGCGTCGTCGAGCGGCCGGAAGGCCACGAGCCGATGCTACCGGCCGGGTTCACCATCAACGTCTTCGCTGACGGGCTCACGAACCCTCGATGGATGGCGCTGGCGCCCAACGGCGACGTGTTTCTGGCCGCGAGCCGGCCGGGCGAGATCATCGTGCTGCGAGACGCGGATGGCGACGGCGTCGCCGAGTTTCGCGACACGTTTTCAACCGACATGGACCGCCCTTTCGGCTTGGCGTTCCGAGAGGGGCACCTCTACGTCGGTGATAACGGGGCCGTCGTCAGGTTCCCGTACCGGGACGGGCAGACCAAGGCAACCGGTGAGCCCGAGACGATCGTCGAGTTGCCGCCGAGCAACCGCGCGGTCGACCGTGACACGGCCGCCCGCCTCGGCATCGAATTGCGCCAAACGCGTGGTTATAACCACTGGACGCGCAACCTGATTTTCAGCCCGGACGGCACCAAGCTGTACGTAACGGTTGGCTCGGCGACCAACTCTACGCCGGGGGCCGACGAGCGGCGCGCCGCGGTCAACGAGTACGCGCCCGATGGCGGCTCCCACC
>JADFNY010000439.1 GCA_022563115.1 Acidobacteriota bacterium
ATCGCGTTGACCGCTACGGTGCCACCAGGGGCGAGCGCCGCCAGCGCCGCCCGAACGATCCACCCCACCGGCGCGAAAGTGATCGCGGCGTGCAGCTTCTCGGGAGGTTGTTCTCCGGCGCTGCCGACCCACGCTGCCCCGAGACGGCGGGCGAGCGCGCGGTGATTCTGGCTCCGCGTCGAGACAAAGACCTCACACCCCCAATGGTGCGCCACCTGGATCGTCAGATGCGCCGAAGCGCCGAAGCCGTACAAGCCGAGTCGTTGTCCGGGCTGCACGCCGGCAAGCTTCAAGGATCGATAGCCAATGATGCCGGCGCACAACAAGGGCGCCGCATCAACGTCCGCAAACGCATCCGGGAGCGCATGGGTGGCGTGCTCCGGCACGACGGCGAGCTCGGCGTAGCCGCCGTCGACATCGTAGCCGGTAAACCGCGCCTCGGCGCACAGGTTGGTGCGCCCGGAGGTACACAAGTCGCAGACTCCGCACGAGCTACTGATCCATGGCACGCCGACGCGCTCACCCACGCGCTTGCTCGTTACCCCGTCCCCCACCGATTCGATGACGCCGACGATCTGGTGGCCAAGAATCAACGGTGACTTCTCGAGCGGCAAATCGCCCTCGATGATGTGAAGATCGGTGTGGCAGGCGCCACAGGCCTTGACCAACAATCGAACCTCGCCGCTCCCGGGCTGCGGATCGGCGCACTCCTCGAGCTGCAACGGAGCGCTCTCGATGGGGCCCTGCTTGTGGAGACGTGCGGCGCGCATGGCTATTCTGACCGGAGCGGGGTGACGAGAAACTCCCGGGGGGTGCCGTTGCGGGTATCCTATCCGACCATGAATCCTGCGAGCGCTGTCCTCCTGAAGATAGGGCGCCTACTAAGGAACCCTCCGACATCGCATTCGACGACAGGGCCGACGTCGACCGCAGCTTCGAGCGGCTGACCGCCCGCATGCTCGAGGACGATGGGCGCGCCAACGGCGTGCAGCTCGCGGTCTGAGGTGCATGCCGGGCGAACCGGCGGCGGCATTGCCAGGTTCGGAATTTGCGGCTACGTCACCAATGCTACGACGACGTAGAGCAGCGCCAAGCCGGCCAACGCGCTTCCGACCCGCTTGGCGCCGAGCGGTTGGGTCGACTCCCAGCGAAAGAGCAGGCTGTTGAGGCCGAACGCGACGAAACCGCTGGTCAGCATGACCGCCAGCGGCAACCCCTGCTGGGTCAAGCCTTCGCCCCGGACCATCACACCCTCGAGCGCCTGTACGAGGTAGGCAGTCGGTAGCATGCGGCCGAAGCTCTGCAGCCAGCCCGGTAACATCTGGATGGGGAGCGCCGCACCCGACAGGAAAATCATCGGCATGAAGATCAGATTGCCGATCGCCGGCGCCGAGCGCATGTCCTTCGCCACGCTGCCCATGATCAGCCCGAGGGGCACGAACGCCCAGACGCCGAAAGCAAGCACCACCGCGACGCGCCACACCGCGGGGCCGAAATCCACTCCCAACGCGAACCTCGCGAGGATCCCCTGCACGAGAAGTGATGCGACCACCGTGACCAGCGATCGTGCGGCGTTGGCGACCACGACCGTGGTAGCCGTGGCCGGCGTTACCCATATTCGCCGCAAGATGCCCTGCTCGCGCTCGGTTACCAACGTGTACGCGACGCCGAAAAAGGCGCCGGAGAACGCCGTGATGGTAAACAACCCCGGCACGCGAGCGCTCATGCCGCCCGGCTGGTCGCGGTAGATGAGGGCGAACAGGAACAGCCACACCTGCGGGAAAAGCAGTGTCCAGATCAGCGCCGAACGAGAGCGCATGGTCTGCAGCAGGTAGGCCCTGGCGAGCTCGAGCGTGCCGTGAATCGCGCTCATGAGACCGGCTCCTCGGCAGTTGCTTCCGCCTCGCCGCCCGGATCCAGCTCGGGGGCTTCCGGATCGTCGACCATCTCGAGGTAGAAGTCCTCGAGCGTCGGCCGGTGCATGTTCATGTCGGTGAGGGTCACCTGCTGGCTGCGTAGAACGTCACCGAGGGCGACGATAACCGCGGTCGGGTCGGCGGCGGTAAACCGCATTGTTCAGCTCGCCGGCGAAGCTCAGTCGTGGCAGGCGGGCATCGCCAGACTCGCCGCGGATTTCGTCAGCGTTGGTTTGACGACCATTTTCGATCCACGTGCGAGGTATGCGGGCCAGCATACGCACTATGAGCCGATCGAGCGTGCGTACGAGAACGGCGAGCTGCCTTTGCGCGTTGTTCATACGCTAAACGGTCAAGGAGTAG
>JADFNY010000130.1 GCA_022563115.1 Acidobacteriota bacterium
AGTAGCCGGTCGTCCTCGCGCAGGCCGCGTGCCCACAGCCGGGCGCGCGCCGAAAGCTCCCAAAGTCGCTGATAGACGCCTCGGATCCTCTCTTCCGACCCCCGCGTGTCGGCCTTCAGATCACCACGGCGAAAGCCGAAATCCGGGTCGACCAGATCGGCGGCCCGCAGCAGGTCGGGAAGCAAAACGGCGCGCAGCTCGTCGTGGTTGCGGAGCCCGGTGCCAGAGACGGTGATGACGAGGTACGCAGGGATGCCCTCGCCACGCTGCTCCTGACTCTCCCAGAGCTCCGCGCCGTCCTCGCCGGGGCCGGCGGCGGCGCGCACCACAACGCACTCGAGCTCGGAGCGCAGCCTCGGAAACGGCTCGAGCCAGCGAGGGATCCACGCGGCGTTGCCGAGCTCGGTGAACAAGGTCGCGAAATGATCGCGGAAGGCAGCTTCGCGCTCCGCGCCTTCTGGCAGTTGATAGAGTGCATCGAGCTTCCGGCGGTGGTCGAAGCGCAGCCGCTGCAGCTTCAAGGATTCGCCGCCGAGTCCACCCTGCTCGATCGCCCAACGCACCGCGTCTTCGATCAACCCCGGCTCATACTCGATCGGTGCCAGGGCACCGGTCGTGCCCGCCGCCGGCCGCCTCACGGTTTTCGTCCGGCGGGCGACCGCGATGTGAGGGGCAGCGAGCCGTCGTCGCCGGGGTTGAGCTGACACTCGAAGCATGCCCCTTCCGGCTCGTAGCTGTCCGGATGGGCGACGGGCAGCTCGGTGAACGGCGGCAAACCGAGGGCGGCGCGCTCGGCGGCGGCGAAACTGCGTACGAACCGTGCGAATCCCTTGTAGAAGGTCGAGGCGGTACGCGCTTCCAGCTGGTTGCCGAACGCTGGCAGCCACCAGCCGAGATGCTCGGCAAAGAAACGGCGCTGCGCCTGGCGGCAGGACTCAGCGTGCGCGTTGTCCAGGCCCCGATCGGTGGCGTAGAGCTGGCGGGCGATGAGGATCTGCAGAAACTCTGCCTCGAACGACAGGTGATCGATCCGGTCGCGGGCACTGGAGGAACGATCGAGGTTGAAGGCGTGGTAGAAGCCGGCGATATCGGCGAGCTGCTGCGAGCGGAAGGTGACGTCGCGGCTGGCGTAGTACTCGTTCTCGTAGGGCGGGCAGTCCTTGCTGATGCTGTGTCCGAAGACCTCGAGATAGAAGCCAGAAACGCCCTCTTCGTCGGGAAACAAGACCGTCGCGTCGATGTCGGCGGGATCGAGCTCGCCGGGGCCGAGCTCTGCAGGCCGGAACGCGGGGTCGTCGCGGATGAAATCGAGCGCCGCGGTGACGACCGCCCGGAAGTCGGGATTGCGCAGGAGCTCGAAGCGCGGATCGCGCGGCGGCAAGGGTGCCAGGCTCAGGTAGCGATAGAGATTGGCACGGGCGAGGTCGGCGGCCGGGTCCATCATCAGATCGAGTTCGGGTGCTGCGCCGGGCGTTCGAAGGTGGGTTCTTCGACCGTCGTACGGACGATCTCTCGGTCCGACCGTCCGTAGCCGATCACTGTGTCGTTGAAGATCTCGAGGGTCTTCGATTCACCGGAGGGCAGCGTCACCTCCCGCTCGTGAACCTTCTCGCCCTCGATGATCTCGAAGCGAAAGATGATGGGTCGGGTGGCGCGGAACAACTGCAGCACGGCGAGCAGCCGCCTCGACGGGCAAACGTAGCGCTCGATGGCCTGCTCGACGCCGGGCCCGAACATCTGCTCGAGATAGGGTCGTGGGACCCAGCGCGGCGGGATGTAGTAGCCGTTGGGTTCGGTGCCGAATTGCGGATAGAGGGGCAATGCGACCTGCTCCTCCCGAATCAGGAAGTAGAGCGGGTTGCTGGGGTCTTCGACCCAGGATCCATCGCGTTCGGTCTCCACCATACCCTGTAACCGGATCTTGCCGACGCAGGCGCTCATGCAACGCGTTTCGATCGGTTCACCGTCGGGGGTGATATCGGCATCGCGGCCCTCGAGGCGCGGGTAGCAGGCGATGCACTTCTCGCTGACCCGGGTCGTCGGCCGGTAGAACGACTTCTTGTATGGACACGCCTCGACGCACTTTCTGTAGCCGCGGCAGCGGCTTTGGTCGATGAGCACGACCCCGTCCTCAGGACGCTTGTAGATGGCACCCCGCGGGCAGGCGGCAAGGCAACCGGGATAGGTGCAGTGGTTGCAGATGCGTTGCAGGTAGAAGAACCAGACGTCGTGCTCCGGCAAGCTGGCCGTCTTGCCGTACTCGCCGGGCCGCCAGCCCTGGCCGGCGGCGGTATCCTCGTAGATGTTGGGGGCGCGCCACTCGTCGTCGGAGGGCAGATAGCCGAGCACGCGGGACTGGGCGACATCCTTCAGCGGATTCTTGGCTTCGAAGATGGTCTGGCCGTCGAACACGCCGTAGGGGCCGGCGTCCGCTTCGTCTTGGCCTGTTGATCCAGCGTTCCAAACTTGTCCGCCCGCGTTGGCCTCTTCGAGAAGCGCCAGGAGCTTGACGTCCCACGACTGCGGGTAGCCGCCGTACGGCTTGGTCTCGACGTTGTTCCACCACATCTGCTCTTGGCCGCGCGAGAAGGTCCAGGTCGACTTGCACGCCATCGTG
Source organism: Acidobacteriota bacterium (assembly GCA_022563115.1). Taxonomy (GTDB): domain Bacteria; phylum Acidobacteriota; class UBA890; order UBA890; family UBA890; genus UBA890. The sequence goes on from JADFNY010000130.1 coordinate 2,618, forward strand.
CAGGTCTGGCAGCCGATGCAGCGGTTGATGTTGAAGACGAAGGTAAACTGCGACTGGGGATGGGCTTCCTCGTGGGGGTACTCCATCTGGCGCCCGAGCTGCCAGTTGTAGACCTTGCTCATGGCTGTCCGTCCTCGTCAGGGGTGCCCGGCATCTCGATCTGTACCAACTTCGAGCGCCGCGCCGGAGGCTCCTCGATGATCGACTCGCTCACCCGGAAGACGCCGCACTCGGCCAGGACTTCCTCGATCAGGGCGCGCACCGCTCGTTCACCTTTGGCGCTGTATACCGGGTGAACGCCGGCGTATTGCGGCTGGCGGAACAGCTCCAGGATCTGCTCGCCGTCGTAGCCCATCGCCGCGTATTCCTCGACAAAGCAACGGGCCAGAAACTCGACGTCGCCGCCCGGGACCATCGTGCCGACGAGATCCATCGGGTCGGTCGGCTCAGCCTGTTTGGCCGCACCGAAGTTCGACACCAACTCGTTGGAGCGCTGCTGCTTCTCAGGGACCTGCTGGTCGGGGTGATCCATGAGCGTCCTCAGCCTTTCTCGACTTTGGTCAAGGTGCCGCCGAGGTAGGCCTCGAAGACGGCGTTCTCGTGTCCCGGCGTGCGCCCGGTCCGCGCCGGGGCCCACACGCCGGTGCCGCCGATCCCCCCGGGCTCCGCCTTGGTGATCTTGACCAGGGTCTCTTTCGGCACCGTGTTGACCGCGTGGTTGTCGACTTCGAAGCCGAAGACGTATCCCATGGCGCCGGCCTTCTTGTGGAAGAGACCATCGGTCTGGTGCATCGGCATCAACCACATGCGGGTGATCGACTGGTGCGACCCGTAGCGATAGGAAGCCTGGTACCCCGTGTCTTCGGCCAACGCTCGGCCGTCGGCGCGGTTCTCGTGGGCCCGCACCGTACGCGGGGTGGCGATCCAACCGGTGTGCTTCATGATCGTGAACTCATAGGGCAGACCCGGGTTGAACTTCACCCGCACCATGCAGCGGTAGGCGTGATAGGCGGCGTCGCCGGGCCGCCAGCCAACATAGGGCCGGTCGGCGGCGTTGGCGTCGACGTAGACGTAGTCGCCGTCCTCGAGGCCGAGATCCATGGCGGCCTGCGGGTTCATCTGGATCTGCCGATCCGAGACCCCGGGAGAGCGCTTGTCGACGCGCAGCGGATCGCCGAAGTTGGTCGACCAGATCCAGTGCCAATCGACCACCGACCACGAGGAATGCGTCGTGTGGCGACTCTTGGGCGTCGAGCAGTAGAACTTGTAGCCCCGCTCCCAAAGGGGGTTGGTGGTCTGTTTGACCTGCTCCCAGGCCATCTTGACGTTGCGCACCTGTCGCTCCCCGGCGCCGATGGCGTCGAGGGGGATGCCGTAGTCGCGCGGGCGCACGAAGGGGCTCGTCGAGACGATCACGTTCGGCAGGTAGGGCGTCGCCTCGACCCCCTCGCGGTGAACGATGAGGTTCTCCCCGTACTCGATCGCCTCGGGCAGATCACAGTAAGAGGCCAGCCGGCCGCAGTCGGTGTAGAAGGGAACCGAGTCATGGATCTGCTCCCAGAACGGGACTCGTGGATAGGTGCGGAACAGGAACAGCGCCGCTCCCGGCTCGCCGCCGTACTCGCCCTCCATCATCCGGTCGATGGAGTAGGGGCCGTCCTCACCGCGGGTCGTCGAGCAATTGTCGAGAACCCGCTGGATGTAGACCCTGGCCTTCTTCTCGGTAATGAATCGGAAATAGTCGGAGAAACGTTGATCGCCGGTCTCGTCGGTCAGCGCGTCGGCAACGCCGGCAAAGATGGCGGCGTCGTCTTTGGAATCGTAGATAGGATCGATGCCGTCCCCGCCCCAGGCCTGGATGAACGGGTTCGAGCAGGAGCCGCCGATCTCGAGGTCCTGGAACTCGGCCCAGGAGTTGGCCGGCAACACGACGTCGGAGAATTCGGCCGAGCCGGTCCACTCGATCTGCTGATCGACGATCATGTCGACCTTGGGGTTGACGTGCTGGACGATCTCGTAGATCCACTTGGCCTGATTGAGGAAGTTGGCGTTGTTGTACCAGATGAGCTTGGTGGGGCTGGGCATGTGGGTGCGGCCGGTGAACAGCTTGCGGCCGTCTTCTGGGGTGTTGACGATCAGCGGTTTGTCGCCATAGGCCCAGTAGGAGACTTCCTCTCCCTTCATCGTGTTGCGCAAATGCTCGCCGGTAATGCGGACGTTCTCGTCGAGGACCGGGTTGAAGGGGTCCTCTTGCACGTAGCTGGCCGCGCCCGGGCCGCTCCACGGCGACCCTTGGAACACCCCCCCCTTGTAGTTGCCGGCCCAGGTGTAGACCCCCGCGCCGAAGGTCCCGTAGTTGCCGGTCAGCATCATCACGAAGAAGCAGGCGCGGTTGTGGAGGGTGGCGTGGAAGTAGTGGTTGATGCCCTCGCCGAAGTGGATGGCGGCGGGCTTCAACGTCGCCAGGTCCATGGCCAGCTCGCGGACTTTGGCGGCCGGGGCCCCGGAGATCTCCTCGACGGTTTCGAGGTCGTAATCGCGCAGGTGGATGCGGTACATCTCCATGATCGGCATGACCTCGACGGCATCGCCGTCGACGGTCTCGACGGTGTAGCTTCCTGAAAGCGCCGGGTCGACTCCGGTCTTGGTCCCGACTTCCTCGCGGCTAATCGGGACGAAGCTCTCCGAGCCGTTGTCGTAGACGACGAAGTCGCCGATCCGCTCGCGCTGCTCCTCGGTCAGACCCTGTTGCTCGTAGGAGACGGTGAGCGGCTTGAGCTGGTAGTCGGCGAAGATTTCCTCGGGGCGGAGGCGCTCGAGCGTGTCCGTTCGGACCAGCAGGGGAAGGTCGGTGAAACGTTTGACGAAGTCCTCGTCGTAGAGATCCTCCTCGATGAGAATCCGTGCCACGCCGAGGAAGACCGCCAGATCGCCGAGACCCGGGCGGACGCTGAGCCACTCGTCGGCCTTGGTTCCGGGGGCGTTGTACTCCGGGGCGATCGACCAGATCTTCATACCCCTTTCCATGCCCTCGATGAACCAGTGGGCCTCCGGCATCTTGTTCTCGACCAGGTTCTTGCCGACCTGGATGTGAAGCCGGGAGTGGCGCAGGTCGTTCAGATCGACGTCCGAGGTCTGCAGACCGGTGACAAACGGAGTCCCCGGCGCCTGGTCGCCGCGCCAGGTGTACTCCGTCCAGTCGCGTGCCCCCTTGGCCTCCTCGGCACTCACTCCGCGCACGTGGTGATCGACGAGCCCGATCATGTTGGCGAAGCGGAAGATGCCGAACTTGCCCACCAGGCCATGCAGCGGCAGGCACGAGCCGATCTTCATGGTTCGGGTCCCGGCGCCCTCCCAGTGGGTCAGCATCTCTTCCACGCAGCCGTCGGCGAGGAGCCGGCGGCGTCCCTCGTCGCCGCTGTAGGTGCCGGCAATCGCCAATATGGCGCGGGCCACGTAGCTGGACGCCTCCGCCCAGGAGACCGCCACGAAGGTGTCGTTGCCCCGATCGTCGAACTTGAAGCGGGTGCGCAACGACGGGTCGTCGCTCAGCGACGGAAATCCGGCGTCTGCCCAGTCTTTCCATCCCTGGCGCAGGACCGGGCCTTTGAGCCGATGCGGGCCGTAGATGCGCCGGTGGAAGGTATATCCCTTCGGACAGCCGCGCGGATTCCAGGCGACGGTCGAGTGGTTCCCGTACAGGTCGCCGTATCTTTGAACGTCGTAGTTTTGCTCCATGCGCACGATTACTCCGTTGCGCACGAAGGCGCGCATGCGGCACATGTGGGTGTCGTTGGGGGCGCAGACCCAGGTAAAGGAGCGGTCGTAGCGGTATTGGTCTCGGTAGACGCTTTCCCAGTCGCGGTCGGGATAGGCGGCCAGCGGGTTGTCGACGGTAACGATGCTGCTGAGTCCGCCGTCGCCGTCGAACAAGCCGCATCCGAGCTGCACCCCAGCGGTGCCGGCGGCGGCCAGGGCGGCGAGGAATGAACGGCGATTCATGCCGAGGTTACCGTCGCTGCTCATGGATTCAGCTCCTACCTGTCGGGGGACTCGAGCTCGAGTGTTATCCACTGCGAGACCAGCTTCGTACCGTTTCGATCGCCCGCACCGCCGTCCCAGATAGCGACGGCGAACGGCACCCGCGCGATCGAGAAGTCGGCTTCGAGCTGCGGGTTGCGGGACTGGATGGGGGCCGAGAAGACGACGCGGTAGATGCCGTCGTTCCAGACCCCGTTGCCTTCGGCGCGCATCTGATCGGCGGGCCTCGTTGTCAGGGAGCCGTAGCCGGCTGCCGCCAGGCTATGCACCGGTCGCGTCGCCAGAGCGGGATTCGAAACGGGGTTGCCGGCATCACGTCCGGTGACGTAAGGGGCGGCTTGCTCGACCGCAGCCCCGTTGCCCTGGAAGCCGGGTTCGCTTGCGGACCCCTCGGCGAAGGGATATCGATCGGCGACAACGTCGGGATAGACGGATTCCAATCCGAGCATCTCGCCGCGCTCGCGCGCCGCTTGCCGGGCAGCGCGCCAGTACCATATCTCGACCTCGTTTCCCGGCCCAGGTTGGCCCATCAAGAACGGCGGGATATCGGTCAGCGCAAACTGCATCGCCGCGGCATCCGAGAAGTCTTGGGTGCGCAACGCCTCGGCGTTGTGGGTGGCGTCGCGCCATTCCAGCAAGAGGGCGATCTGCTCGCCGACGCGGGCGGCGCGCACGGTCGCAATCGGCGAATAGCCGGAGCGAAACCACAGGGGTCGCACGTATACGCGATGTTCGGGCACCGCGTCCCAGCCGGAGGCGGCCGGATCGTCCAGGATGCCGGCGTCGTCGACGCTCGTCACGACGAGCGGGCCGGGGTCGCCGGCGGTTGGCTGAGCCTCTCCGCCGGGAGTCAGGGAAAGGACGTAGTAGACGAGAGCCCAGGCTTGCTCGTCGCTCTCGATTGCGGAGGCGTAGGAGGGCATCGGTGTTCCCTCCATGCCGGTCAGGAAAGTCCGGTACAGATCTTCCGGCCGGCCGCCACTCTTGTAGATGCCGTGGGTGAAGTCGACAGCCGGGAAGGGGGTGCCCTCACTGTCGACCAGTCCCGGCGCCGAGGGGCCATCGCCCTTGCCCTCCGGACCGTGGCACTGGGCGCAACGGAAAGTCGCGTAGACCTCGCGGCCGGCTGCAACGAGCTCCGGTGAGCTTGGCGGCGCCGGTGGGAGTCGCAGCAGCTCGTCGTCGGCAACCGGGGTAGCCGTCGCGAATCTGGGGGCGAGCGACTTCACATGTTGCACGGCCGCGCCGACTTGGTCTTCGGTCAGCAGCTCGCCGAAGGCGAACATGGCCGTCCCGGGGATTCCGTTCGAGACGGTTCGGATGAGGTCCTCGTCGGTGGGCATCTTGCCCATCGGGGTCGAGCGCAACTTGAACCTGCCGGCGGCGAAGTTGCGCGGCTTCGGGAACAGCAGATACGAAGCGGGACCCTGGCCGTTGCCCTCCGGCCCATGACACACGGCGCAATAGCGCTCGTAGACAGCTTCCCCGTCGACGAGCGCTGTGGCCCGGGGTGACGATCCGGCGCAGCCGACTGCCGTGCCGCAGCCCAAGACCGCGAGCAGCACCAGAGTGGGCGGAATCCCTCGAGGGCGCGGGGAGCAAATGGTGGATGATCGGACCATCGATCCCTCCTACGATTCTCGTGCCGCGGGTGGTTGCGGCCAGACTCATTCATCTTTATTACGACCCTGATATCAGTTATTTTTGCACTCCACAGCCGCGATTGTCAAACTAGGTGTTCGTGCACAGCGTGCAGGGCGGGCAGCCGGCCCTCGCGGATGCGACCGCCGCCGCCCACGCTTCAGGCGGTAACCCCGGCGATCCAGGCTCCGATGCCGTAGGCGACCCCGGCGGCGGCCGCACCGACGACAAGCATCTCGATGCCGGCGTGAAACCAGTTGTCGTCGGTGACCAGAGAACGGCCGGCACCGACGGCAAACAGGGTCAGCAGGGTCATTCCGACCGAGACACCGAACGCCGGCGCGCCGAGCTTGAGCACGTAGCTCAACAGCGGAATTGCGCCGGCGATGACAAAGGCCGCGAACGTCACCAGGCCGTGCCGGAGCGGGAACGGCTCTTTGGGTGTCCGGCCGGCGGCGGCGCGCGCCGCCTCCTCGGAGCGGATCGACAAAAAGTTGCTGGCGCCCATGGAAAAGCCGTCGGCGATGAGGTTGGCGAGACCGAGAATGATCACGACGCGGTTGGCGAGAGCAGCGCCCGCTACGCCCGAAACCACCGCGAACGTCGTGATGATGCCGTCGTTGGCACCGTAGATCAGATCCTTGAGGTAGTGACGAGCCAGGTCTATGGGCTCCGTCGGCTCGTGATTGGCGATCAGCTGTTCGCGATTCATCGGCGATCCTCTCCGTCTGCCGGTCGGGGCTTTCC
>JADFNY010000131.1 GCA_022563115.1 Acidobacteriota bacterium
CGGAAGCCGACCTGGGCACCGCCGGAGCCGGGCTCGAGCGCGCCCAAGACGATCTCGATGACACCCGAATCGTGGCGCCGTTCGCAGGCACCATCGTCGAGCGTCACGTCGATCCCGGAGCCCTCGTGGCCAGCGACCGCGCCCTGCTCGTCATCGCCGATCTCGACACCATCGCCGTCGAGGTCGGCCTCACCGAACGCGAGATCTTCCTCGCCCTCGGGGCCAAGGTCGCCTTCGTCCAAAGCACGACCCGGCCGGGGCTCGCCGTCAAGGGCCGCATCAACGGCATCGCCGAGCGCGCCGACCCGTCGACCGGGACCTACCTGGTTCGCATTCAGGTCGACAACCGCGAGGAGCCGCGTTTTCTCGGCGGCATGGTCGTCAATGTCGAGATTCCGTACGCCCAGCTCGATGCCATCGCGACCGTCCCCGCCGCCGCGGTGTTGACGCCCGATCAGGATCCGCACGTTTTCGTGGTTCGTGAGGGGCGGGCACTGCGTTTCGACCTCGACGTGGTCACGCGTCAGGATGATCGAGTAGGCGTCGTCGCGCGGGGCGGCGGCGGCGCCGGATCTCCGACCGGGGACGCCGCCCTGCAACTCGGTGACCTGGTCGTCACCGTCGGGCAAACGCAGCTGACCGACGGCGCCGAGGTTCTGATCACCAGCCAACGATGAAGAGCGTCGCTCGCTGGTCGATAGAGAATCGCGTCCCGGTCAACATCCTGATGGTGCTGCTGATCGTCGGCGGTGTGTTCGCCTTCCGTGACACCCACCGCGAGGTCTTCCCGATGTTGTCGCAGAAGATGGTTACGGTGATGACCCCGTACTTCGGAGTCTCGCCGGCCGAGCTCGAGCAACTCGTCACCATCCCCATCGAGAACGCGGTCGCCGAGGTCACCGACGTCAAGGAGATCCGCTCGACGACGACCGAGGGGCTCTCGGTGATCATCATCGAGTTCGAGGAGCACGTCGACAACGTCACGGTGGCGGCGCAGGACGTCGAGTCAGCAATCAATCGCATCACGACGATTCCCGCCGACGCCGAAGAGACCATCGTCCAGGAGTTTGTCCTCAACTTCCCGGTCATCGACGTCTCGGTCGCCGGAACGACGTCCGAGCGCCAACGGCGTGAAGTCGCCAAGATCCTCAAGCGCCGCATCGAGCAAATCGACGGCGTCTCATCGGTCGGGGCCACCGGATTGCGCGAGCGCGAGATCTGGGTCGAGATCGATCCCAACCGGCTCTACGGGCTGAACGTCTCCATCGACCTGGTGCTCACGCGGTTGCGTCAGCGGCTGGTCAACGTGCCGGCGGGTTCGTTGCAGACCGAGCGCGGCGAGGTTCTGTTGCGTACCAGCGGCAACACGTCCGAAGTTGCGCGCATCGAATCGATCGCCGTGCGCATGGGCGACGGCGGCCAGTACATCCGCGTCTCGGACCTCGGGAGAGTGAGCGACACGTTCGAGGAAGCCATCACCCTGGCGCGCGCCAACGGCCAGCCGGCGATCAACCTGCGCGTCATCAAGCAGGAAAACGGCGACACCATCCAGATCGTCAATGACGTCCGCGTGATCATCGCCGAGATCGCCGAGTCGGCACCTGAGGGCATCGATTTCGTGCTGCTGAACGACGGCAGCGTCGAGATTCGGAACCGCTTGCGCACGATGTACCAGAGCGGCCTCTGGGGCCTGGCGCTCGTGCTGCTGGTGCTGAACCTGTTTCTCAACCCCCGCGTCGCCGCGATGACCGCGTTCGGTCTGCCCTTGGCGATCGCCGGCGGTCTGATCATGCTCAACGTTAGCGGCGGCTCGTTGAACGTCCTGTCGATGTTCGCGTTCATCCTTGTTCTGGGCATCCTGGTAGACGACGCGATTGTTATCGCCGAGAACTCCTATCGCTATATGCAGCGGGGGTTGGAACCCAAGGAAGCGACGATCATCGGCTCGCGGCAGGTCACCATCCCGGTGATCGCGGGGGTCTCGACGACCATCGCCGCTTTTCTGCCGCTGCTGCTGACGGCCGGCGTCATGGGCCAGTTCCTGAGGATTGTGCCGATCGTCGCGATTGCTTGCCTGCTCGCCTCGCTGCTTGAAGCCCTGGTGATCCTACCGTCGCACATGGCCGATTTTTGCCGGCCCGCCGCCGCCGCCAAGGACGCTCGCCGCAATCCCTTGTGGTTCCGGAAGGCACGACGATGGTACGGCCATCTGGTCGGCAAGGCGATTCGCTACCGCTACGCCACGTTCGCGCTCATCCTCGCCGCTGCCATCGGCGCCGGAGCCCTCGCCACCCAGATGCGTTTCGTTTTCTTCGATGACAGCGACGCTACCGAGTTCACCATCGACATCAAGGGGCCGACCTCCAACTCGCTCGAGGACACCGAGCGCCTCGCGCAGCAGGTCGAGTCCGTCGCCTTGGCGTTTCCCACCGACGAGATCGAAAGCACCGTGGGGACGGTGGGGCAGACGTCCAGCCGGCGGGGCCGCGGTGAGAACGGGCCCCACGTCGCGCAGGTCACCGTCAAGGTAGCGGACTCGACGATACGGACGCGGTCGAGCGACGACATCTTTCGCGAGCTGCGCACCAACATCCATGACGCCGTGGTTGGCGCCGAAAGCATCGAGTTGCGCAAGAACGCCCGCGGACCGTCGGTCGGCGACGCCATTTACGTCCAGGTCCTCGGCGAAGACATCGGCGTGTTGCGTCACATCAGCGCTGAGCTCCAAGACTACCTGCGCGGCCTGAACGGTGTCTACGACATTACCGACAGCTTCACCGCCGGCAAGGATGAGGTTCAGGTCGAGGTCGATGAGGTGCGCGCCGCGCTTTTCGGGTTGTCGGTAGATGCCATCGGCCGCACGATCCGCACCGCGATGAGCGGAACCGTCGTCGCCACCGTCCAGGAAGACGACGAGGATATCGACGTACGGGTGCGTTACCTCCCCGAATTCCGTCGCACGGTCGGCGACATCACCAGGTTGCGCATCCCGACTCAGGCCGGGGACCTGGTGCCCTTCGGCAACGTCGCCACGGTGGCGACCGGCGCCGGCTTGGGCCAGATCGATCGCACCGGTCGAGAGCGGGTGATCGCGGTGAGTGCCGACGTCGACACCGATATCGTCACCTCGCTGGTGGCGAATGCCATGATCGAGGATCAGTTCGCCGATCTCAGCACACGCTACCCCGGATACCACCTCGTCTTCGGCGGCGAAGCATCGGACACTACCGAGAGCCTGACGTCGCTGTTCCAGGCGTTCATCGTCGCGATTCTGGTGATGTATTCGATCATGGGAGCCGTCTTCAAGAGCTTCACCCAGCCACTCGTGGTGCTGTTCGCCATCCCGTTCAGCCTCATCGGCGTCGTGTTCGGCTTCTTCATTATCGGCAAGCCCTTGACCTTCATGTCGCTGTTCGGCGTCATCGCCCTCGGGGGTATCGTCGTCAACGACTCCCTGCTACTGGTGCATTTCATCAACGACATGCGGGCACGGGGCGTCAAAACGGTGCACGCCGTGGCTCTCAGCGCCAAGCGTCGCTTCCGGCCGATCATGTTGACGACGCTCTCTACGGTGGCCGGGGTGTTGCCGCTGACGTTGGTAAGCGACGACCAGTCGGCGTGGTTGTCGCCGATGGCGACGGCGATCGTCTGGGGTCTGAGCTGCTCGACGGTCCTCGTCTTGTTGCTGGTGCCGGCGCTCTACCTGATCAACGAAGACATCCACCGCGGCTTCCGGCGGCTGCTCGGTGGCCGCAGGAAAGGCGCGAAAAAAGGCGCCGGCGATGTCACCCGCGCTCCCACACTTTCCACCGAACCCAGCTAGCTTCGATCCCGTCCTGCACGGGCGGACCGGCGCCAATCGGTGGTCCGAACAGGTACCGTTAGGCCAGATCGGCGCTAGTCCTACCGCCCGCCGCGCGACCCTCCCCGGCCGCCACCACCACGGCCGCCACGACCACCGCGCCCGCCACCCTCTTCAGGCTCGTCACCTTCGTCATCCTCGACCTCTTCGGGGGCTTCCCAGAAGTCAGGTGAGCCTTGCGCTTCGGCGGCCATCTCGCCGCCAAACAGCGCTGCGTTGAAGAGGATCTTGAAGGTGGCGAAGGTCTGGCCGCGCCACTGAGGGCGGAAACCGAGCAGGACGACATTCCCGTCGCCGTGGCGCACGTTGACGCCGGCGGCGTACCCCTGCACGTGTTCCTCGCCGAGCATGTAACCCGAAACCAGCGGCGAGCCCTGCTCGGGATACTTGGCAAACACCGTGCCTTCGAAGCCATCTTCGACGGTGAATACCGGTCCGCGACCGACGAACATCTTGGCATCGGCAGGCACACCGGTCATCAGCGGGTAGTACGGATCGACATCGAGCTCGAGGATCGAGCCCGACTGGGAGAAGTCGCGGCGACTGACGCCTTCGAGGACGTTGCGCACCGGTAGGTGGAACTCGTCGATCGCGAACATGCTGCTGTTGTTGATGCACACCAGCGTGCCGCCCTGGCGCACGAACGCGTCCATGATGCGGACGCCCTCGCGGCCGATACCGCCGGCATAGCGTGCCGGCACACTCCCGGGCGTCCGCCCCTCGATCAGCGTGTTGGCGCGGAAGTCAGCCAAGACGATGACGTCGAAACGCTCGCCCAGGTTGCCGGCCTTGACGTCGCCCGGCCGAATGGTGAGGGGCTCGAAGCCGTACATCTCGACCACCCAGCGGGTCCAACCCTCGTCGATGTTGCCGCCCCACGGCTGGTACAGACCGATACGGGGGTTGCCGATATCGGCGCCGCCGGCGCTGCCCCGCACCGCCTGCAAGGCGAAGTCGTCGACCCATCGATCGAGGGTGGCATCGTCGATACCACTGATCACGTAGCGCCCGCCGCTGCCGCCTTCACCGTCGCTGCCGGGCGATCCGGGGCGGAACTGCACCCGCCCGCCGGCGGCGAGCGCGGCGCTGATCGCCCGGAAGGAGTTGTTCTGCGCCGCGTCGACGATCAACGCGGCTCCCGAGCCGGGCGCGCTGCCGACCGGCGGCACGATGCCAGCGGCCGCCGCGTTGGTGTCGAAGCCAACGCCCGGGGCGCTGTCGAAAGGCGCCGCGTCGACGCCTGCGTCCCACCCCACCGCGGTCCCTTCCACCGGTTGCATCGCCGCCCGAGTCGGTGCGTCGAGGGGACTCGCCGCCTCGATCACGTGGATGCCCACCATGAACGGCAGCGTCCAACCGGCGACGTCATAGGGTTGGTCGGGCGGCCCTTCCGGAAACTCGCGCACGTCTGGATACTCCTGGATCCCGAACAGCTGGCGGACATAGTTGGCGAACGGCTGGTCCATCGGAATGACCCAGGTGCCGGCGGCATACTCGATACCGTCGTGCATCACCGCGGTGGTCAGCTGATGGACCTCGATACCGTTGTACGCCAGACGCCGAAGCAGCTCGACAGCGGCCACCGGGTCGCTCTGGTCTTGGGGCACGAAGTAGGCGTATGGCGGCTCCTCGGTGAACTTGCGGATGATATCGCGGCCCGCCTGGTAACGGTTGTAGAGCAAGTCGTACTTGTACTTGGCGGCGTAGTCGAGCACCGAGAACGATGCCGTCAGCATGTAGTCGACCGCATCGCGCAGACGCCACCAGCCACCCTTCCATGGGCTCGCGTACAGCGACTCGGGGCGCAGGTCACGCCGATCCGCCGGAAAGTCGTTGATCGTGTACAGGCGCGGCGTCGCCCAGCCGGCGGCCGCGGTTTCGGTGAGAAACGAGGCCACGTTGTGGAAGTTGTTGGCGTGGTCGAGGAAGCCTGGGTACCAGTTGTCGAAGTTCGTTCCCATGTGCGTGGCGCCGACCTGGCCGCGTTCCTCGAGCGCCTGGGCGATCGACATGCCGAGCATGTTGACGGTGCGCCACATCAGCGGGTGCACGTCGGTCGAGACCGGCTCGGCGAACGGCGGGATCCAGATGCGGGTCGGGAACGGCGACGACTGGTGGTGGTTGTAGAGGATCTGCGGCTCCCACTCGCGCGTCACCCGGGTCACCGTGCGCGACTCGAGCATGTTGAGCATGTAGCCGTCACGGTTGTTGTCGTGGCCGATGTACTTCTGGTAGAGAGCAGGAGTGCCCGACGTCTCGTAGACCGTGCCGAGGTTCTGCCGGTACCAGTTGGCGATCATGTTCTGGCCGTCGGGGTTGATCGAGAACCACAGCAGCAGGATGACGTCGTCCAGGATGGCGGCGATCTCGGGATCGTCGTCGCCGGTCACCAGGTCGTAGGCAAGCTGGATGGTGTGCTGCGCGTGGGCAACCTCGGTGGCGTGCAGGCCACCGTCGATATGGACGATCGCTTTGCCCTCGATGGCGAGCTGCCGGGCGTCGGCGTCGGTCAGACCTTCGGGGTGCGCAACGCGCTGCGCGATCTCGCGATAGCGCTCGATGCTGCGCAGGTTGTCGGCCGAGGAGATCAGCGCCAGATACCAGGGCACCCCGGAGCTGGTTTCGCCGACCTCGACGAGCTCCACCCGGTCGCTGGCGGCATCGAGCGCCCGAAAGTACCCGAGAGACTCGTCATAGGTGGCGAGAAAAAAATCGGCGCCCACCGGTTGCCCCAGCACCGACTCCGGCGTTGGGATGGCGGATTGCGGCGGTTCCTCGCCCCCCCGAGCGACGGGGGCGGCGACGATGGTCAGGAAAAGAGCGCAAACCAAGGTTCGCAGGACAAACGCGCGCATAGATGTCCTCGTTTCGGAGTTTCGATTCACAAGCCAGGCAGCCCGTGACGGGCGTCGGACGTGCGCCTCAGGCTGCGGGAGATTCTACTCGGGCTCGATCGTCACTGCCGTGCCATAGACGAGGATTTCTGCGACGTTGGCCATCACGTAGGCGGTTCCGAAACGGATGCTGAGCACCGCGTTGGCGTCCAGCTGGCGGGCTTCCTCGACCATGCGGTCGAGGGCCTGTTCGCGGGCCTCGGCGAGCATCTTGGTGTAATCGGTGATCTCACCGCCCACAATGCCGCGCAGAGCCGCTATGATGTCGCGACCGATGTGGCGCGCCCGCAGCGTGTTGCCGCGCGCCAACCCGTGGGTCTTGACGACGCGGTAGCCGGCGATTTCGTGGGTCGTGGTGACGATCATCGCTTCACCTCTCGATAGCGCTCGCGGCGGTGCTTCGTCAGCACCTCGCGGCCGATGGAAACCAGCAACACGATACCGCCGCCGAGCGCTCCACCGGCACCGAGCCTGACGATGAGCGGGACTTCGGGATTGAGAAAAAACTCGTTGAGCATGTTCCAGCCGGTGTAGCCGAGCAGCAGAATCAGCCCCGCCGACAACAGCAACCACCCGACCGAGCGCTCCAGCCGCCGGTAGATGGTCTCCCAGGCGACGTCGATGTCGAGCATCGGCAACTCTTCGTTGAGCATTTCCTCGGTCACCTCCCCCAACCTTCGAAACCCCTGTTCTTCGCGCCGACATGGCACGCAAACCGCCAGGTGGTCTTCGATTCGCCGTACCTCGGCGGGTTGCAGCTCGCCGTCGATGTATCCCATCAACAGGATCCGAGCTTCTTCACAGCGAAGGACCGGCCCTCCGCCGGCACCCACAGCAGACCGCGTGGTCTCGTTTTCGGCGTTCATGATGGCTCTTCTCCAACAGAATTCGACGACTCGTCGACTTCGACCAGAGTAGGGTCGAGTCGCTCGAGCTCTTTCTTGAGCCGGCCGCGGGCCCGGTAGAGCCGTGAAGCCACCGTGCCGGCGCCGATTCCCAACGTTTCCGCCAGCTCGTCGTAGCTGTATCCCTCGATGTGTTTCAGGACCAGAATCTCCCGATCGTCGTCGTCCACCGCCGCCATGGCGCGCCGCACCAGGTCCGCGGTGCGGCGGTGCTCCGGCGCCGGCCTAACCGTCGCCCTCTTGACCCAATGCCCGTGGCGGTCGGCGGCGGCCCGGGAACGACGCGCGTCGCGGCGGCGGGTGCGAAGATACACCTTGCAACGATTCAGCAAGATACCCCGCATCCACGGATAGAACGGCCGTCCCAGCGTGAACGTGTCGAGCGCGCGATAGGCGGCGATGAACGCCTCCTGCACCAAATCACGGGCCTCCTCGGCGTCTCCGACAACGGCGCGCGCTACCCTCACCAAGCGGACGAAGTAGGCATCGACCAGCGGTCGGAAGGCCTCCTTGCGCCCCTGGATACAAAACTCGAGTGCCTGTTGCTCGGCGGCAAATTCCATCGGGCTCCAGCCTGGCGGCACCGCGTCCTCGGCGGAATCGATGCGCGGCTCGGCCGAAGTCGCCTCAGCATCGGGTTGATTGCTCTTCATTTGCCGATGCTCGAGGTTCCCTGCGCCCTTTCTCAGGTTTTTTTGTCGGCGAGGGCGTCAGCCAGCCACTGCACCGGGTGACGACCGGCGCGGCCGGTGCCGTGAAGGACCTGTTGCCGGCAAGAGATACCCGATACGACGACGCCGGCGTCGGGGTGCTCCCGCACGGCGGGAAACAGCACGCGCTCGCCGATCGCCATCGAGATGTCGTAGTGCTCGGCCTTGTAGCCGAACGATCCCGCCATCCCGCAGCACCCCGAGTCAATCGGGTGGAGCTCGTAACCGGGCACCCAGGCAAGCATATCGAGGGTGGGGGCCATGCCGATGGCGGCCTTCTGGTGGCAATGGCCGTGAACCATGAGGCTGCGGGGCGTTTCCTGCAGCTCCAAGCCCAACGGGCGCTGTCCTGCGCCCCCATTGCCGTTCGCCTGGCCGTCCTGGTCGGCGGCCCGCAGGAGGAACTCTTCGATCAGAAACGACTGCGCCGCGACCCGCTGCGCGTTCTCGTTGTCCGGCAGCAGATCGAGGTAATCCTCGCGCAGCATCAGCAGGCACGAGGGCTCGCAGCCGACGATGGGAACGCCGCGTTGCACGAAGCTCGCCAGCCGTTCGACGTTGATCTGGGCGTGCTGGCGGGCCTTCAACGCGAGGCCGTTGGAGAGCATCGGACGCCCGCAACACACCTTCGGCGCCAGGATGATCTCGTAGCCGGCCGCCT
>JADFNY010000132.1 GCA_022563115.1 Acidobacteriota bacterium
AGACGGCCGCCGAGCTCTACAAGTCATTGGGCCGCAAGCCGGAGCCGCAAGAGATCGCCGACGCGATGGAAGTACCCATCGACACCGTCAAGCTGGCGTTACAGGCCGGTAAGAAGACGAGCTCGCTGGATACGCCGATCGGCGACGACGGCGATGGCGAGTCGACGCTCGGTCACTTCATCAGCGACGAGGACGCCGTCTCGCCGGTCGAGACCTTGCTCGCCAAGGACCTCAGCCAGCAAACTCGCCGGGTTCTCTCGACGCTGACGCCGCGCGAGGAGAAGGTCGTGCGCATGCGCTTCGGCATCAACGAGGAGCGCGTCTACACGCTCGAGGAGATCGGCGAGTTTTTCAATGTGACCCGCGAGCGCATCCGTCAGATCGAGGGCAAGGCGCTCCGCAAGCTGCGCCACCCGTTGAGGGGCAAGTCTCTCAAAGAGCTTATTGACTAGCGGGCACGGATAAGCGCTCGTCTCCTGCGTTGCGCTTGTTCGGCCGCTCTTCGGCGTACGTTAAGTACGCCTGCGGCCGGCCTCTCGACGCGCGCCATGGATCCACCTACATTCTCCGCGCCCGCGGGCGGGCGGTGGGAAACCAAAAAGAACGGGTGGCGGAAAGTCGAAAAAACAGGAGGCCGCAAGCTGCTTCGGGGGATGGGCAAGGATAGAGTTTCTGGATGCGATCAATGGCTCGAAGCTTCTTTGTTGTGGCAGCCACATCCGTGGTGGTTGTTGTGTCGTCGGCGCACGCCAGCCCGCAGACCCAGCAATGGGATCAATGGCGGGGCCCAAATCGTGATGGGGTTGGCGATGCCGCCGCCTTGCCGGCGGAGTTGCCCGCCGAGCTCACCGAGGCCTGGCGCGTCACCGTCGGAGAGGGGTACTCGGGTCCGCTGGTGATCGACGGCATCGTGTACGTGTTCAGCCGCGAAGACGGCCGCGAGGTTCTGAGAGCACTGGTGCTGGCTGATGGATCCGAGATGTGGAGCCAGTCCTACGGGGCGCCGTTCGACGTCGAGTCGGCGGCTCGATCGCACGGCGCGGGCCCCAAATCGACACCCGTCTTCGCCGCCGACCGTATCTTCACGCTCGGTATCTCGGGTGTGCTGTCGGCGGTAAGCGCATCCGACGGCACTACAATTTGGCGGCACGACTTTGCCGGTGACTTTCCGCAGGCTTGGCCGATCTGGGGTGCGTCGATGTCCCCGATCGTTGTCGGCGATCGCTTGATTGCGCATGTCGGTGGCGACCAAGGTGGAGCGATGCGCGCATTCGACGTTGCATCCGGCGAGGTCATCTGGAGCAATGACGAGTTCACTCCCGGGTACGCGTCGCCGATTGTTGTTCGCGTCGGCGGCACCGACGCGCTCGTCACCCAGTCGAACGTCCACATCATCGCCCTGAACGTTGCCGACGGCGCGACGTTGTGGAGCATGCCGTTCGCCACCTCGTCGTGGCAAAACGCCGTCAGCCCGCTTGCCGCCGGCCCGCAGGTGATCTTCTCCGGCCTCGATCTCGACATCTTCTCGGTGCAGCTCGCACCGAACGGCGGCGGCTGGGAGGCGTCTGAAGATTGGCGCAACAACCGCGTGCCGCTGTACATGAGCTCGCCCGTGCTCGTCGGTGACCGCGTGTTCGGCATGAGCCACAGGCGCCGTGGCCAGTTCATTTGCCTCGACGTGGCAACGGGCGATCCCGTCTGGACGACGCAGGGCAGGGAAGGCGAGAACGCCGTCCTTACCGTGCTCGGTGATCGCATCGCGATCCTCACCGACGAGGCCAAGCTGGTGATCATCGACGCTCACGCCGATGGCTACGAGCCGCTGGCAGAGTACGAAGTCGCGGACTCGCCTACCTGGACGCCCCCGGCATTCACGCAGCAGGGCGTGCTCATCAAAGACTTCGAGACGCTGGCGCTCTGGAGCTTCCGGTAGCCGGGCGACGGGGCCCCAAGATCGGGATAGAGATCAGGCGCCGTCTACGAAAGCCCGCGCCGCGTCTACACGTTCGCGATCGAGCTCGCCGTCGCCCCAGTAGTCGAGGAAACGCTCGTAGTAGCGCCGAGCGGCGGCATCGTCTCCGTCATCCTCGGCGATCTTGCCGAGATAGTAGAAGGAGCGGACGTATTCGAACGGGTGGTAGATCCGCCGCAGCGCCGCTTCGGTCACGATACGGAACAGATTGGCGGCTTCGACGAAATTTCCGCCCGCGTAGTGTGCCGTCGCCAGCGCATACGAGTACTCGACGAGATCGTCGGAGAACGGAAAGTCTGTGCCCGGCGGCACCAGATCCGTCGCCGTTTGGAGCCGGTCAATCGCCTCATCGACATCGCCTCGTGAAAGCGCGAGCTCCGCAGCCACCAGGAGCTCGCGGCGGCGTGCCGAGGGGTTGGGCAGTTGGGTGCTCAGACGCTCGTGCTGCTGGGCGGCGGTGCGCGCCGCCACCGAACGATCGGCGCGCGCCTGGGCGATGGCGGTGAGTTCGGCGACGTAGGTGGTGTCCTCGAGGCGCTGCGCCAGCGAGCGCGCCCGTTCCGCGGCCGCCAGAGCCTCCACCATGTCCCCTACCTGCAGGTACTGAGCTGCGATGTCCGACCACAGGGTGACCTTTTCCGAGCTCTGATCGGGAAGGGATTCCGCGATCTCGATGCTTGTCGCCACCGCTTCGGTGTAGGAGCCCCGGTACGCTGCCACCATCGCCCGGTTCCCGGGGTAGGCGAGGTAGCGCACCACCGGGCTGACGGATTCGGCGAGCTTCTCGTTGGTAGCCAGCGCTTCGTCAAACTCGTCGGCGAGGAGATGAAGTAGGAAGCGGAGGTTTCCGTCAAATACATGTGCCGGTTCTCCCGCTTCGAGGCTCTCTTCGTATATGCCCAGCGCCGACCACGCCTCGTCGATGTGGCCGCAGTACATCGCGATCGATGCCAGATCGCTGTAGCCGAAGTGGTAGTCGGGCTGTCGTCGCACGAAGTCGCGGATGAGCTCGTAGCCGCGGTCGCATTCGTTGTTGTTCACGTAGGCCATGGCGGCATTGAAGTAGACCGGCAGGAACGGCGAGCCGCGCCGCAGCAGCTCCTCGAAGTGAGCGATGGTTTTGTCGTACTGCTCCAGCTCGGAGTACCGCAAAGCGACGTTGTTGCGCGAGGCGGAATCGTCTGGGTAGAGCGCCACCGCGCTCTCGTACGCCTCGATGCTCTGCAGCGTCGTTTCGGGATCCTGGGCGTAGTAGCGGCCCTCGATGTAGAAGCGCTCGCGCTGCGTAAGACGATCGGCGTGCTCGATGGCCTTCTCGGCGTAGACGCGGGCGTTGTCGAAATCGAAGATGTTGGTGTAAACGATCGACAGCTTGGCGAACGCCATGGCGAACTCGGGATCGATCTCGAGGGCGCGCTCGAACACCGGAATGGCTTCCTGGTTGCGGCTCTGGCTGATCAGATTCACGCCATCGGTGTAGTGGCGGTAGGCGTCCATCGACGATGTGGTGACGTCGGAGAGGTCGCGGTCGACGACCGCGGTGGTCGAGATCGGCACCGCCAGGCGGTCCCTGATGCGTCGCGTCAGGTTGTCGATCGAGGCGAAAATGCTGTCTTCGCCGATGCCTTCGACGGTCTCGGCGGCGAGCGTTTCGCCGCTCGCCGGTTTTTGCAGGCGGGCGCTGAGCCGGAAAGTATCGCCGGCGCGGATGAAGCTACCGACGACGACGTGTTCGACGTTGCCGCGCTCGGCGACCTCTCGCACGAGGGCCGCCGAGGTCACCCGCGCCTCGAGGTTGCCGGTTGCCTCGAGGATCTCGAACAGCGCGTCGGTGGTCAGCACCCGGATCTCAGGCGACTGCGACAGGTCGGTGACCAGCAGCTCGGTCAGGCCGCTACGCAGCCAGTCGAGGGAGTCGTCGCCGCTGAGGTTATCGAAGTACAGGACGGCGACCGATGGGCGGGTGTCGGTGAGGGCTACCGGCGTCCCTCCGGCGCCGGTCGAGCCCGACGTACCGCTCGCCGGCGATCCCGAGTTCGGGCCGAACATCCACCAGCCGAGCGCGATGACGACTACGGCGGCGCCGATGCCGGCGAGCGCCAGCTTGTTCTGCAGGATCCCGCCGGGGGCGGACCGATGGGCTTCCGTGGTCGCGGCCGCGGGCGGATACGCTTCGCCGCTCGTGGTCGCCGGCGGATGGGCCTCGCCGCTCGCGGTGGAGACCGGGTCGGTGCTGAGCGCGGGCATTCCCGACGGATCGGAATGCTGCGGCGCGCTACTCGTGGGGGTGGGCGCACTGGCCGTGTGCGGCCCGGGACCTTCCGGAATTGCCCCCGGCCCGGTCCCGCCCATCGCGGCAGCCGGCGCTGGGCCCTCAGGGGCGCCGATCGGGGCTGGCGCGCGGCTGGTGACGATCTCGCCCGAATCGATCTCTTCTTTGAGACCGACGAGCTCGTTGCGGACGTCCTGGGCCGATTGCAGGCGACGCTCGGGGTCCTTCTCGAGACAGTGTTTGATGATGCGGCCGAGGTGGTTGGGGAGCTCGCGCTTGACCTCGGTGACCGGCGTCGGCGTGTCCTTGATGATCGATGACATCAGGGAGATCTTAGTGTCGCCCATGAACGGCCGCCCGCCGGTGACCATCTCGTAGAGCATGATGCCGAGCGAGAAGATGTCGGAGCGGCTGTCGACCGGTTTGCCTTCGGCTTGCTCCGGGGACATGTAGGCGACGGTGCCGAGAACCTTCCCTTCCTCGGTGATCGGCGCCGCCGCCATCGTTGCTGCCGTGGCGGCCGATTCGCGCGTGGCGTCGCTCGGCGCCGATAGCTCGGCGAGCTTGGCGAGGCCGAAATCGAGCACCTTGATGCGCCCGTCGGCCGTTACCATGACGTTGCCGGGCTTCAGGTCGCGGTGGGTGATGCCTTTTTGATGGGCGCCGCCGACCGCGTCGGCAAGCTGCACCGCGATGTCGAAAAACCGGTCGATCGGCAGGCCGCCGTGCGGAATCACCTTGTCGAGCGTCTGCCCCTCGACGAGCTCCATGGTCAGAAAGTGGAGCCTTTCGCCATCCGGACCTTCGGCCTCCTCGACCGAGTGGATGGTGACGATGTTCGCGTGGTTGAGCGAGGCGACGGCCTTGGCCTCGCGCTTGAAGCGCTCGAGCCGCTCGGGATCTCTGGCCATGTCGGCGGGGAGCACCTTCAGCGCGATGCGGCGCTCCAAGCGGATGTCCTCGGCGACATAGACCTGACCCATGCCGCCGGATGCCAGCAGCTCGATGATCTTGTAGGTAGCGAGTTGGGTTCCGGGCTCGATCATGCGTGGAGGGACTTTACAATCCCCCGCTGACTGGGCAAAGGACCGGGGATTCTGATCGGCCTGGAGGAAACGGCGAACCTGTGTTTGTATATTGGGATCTTGCTATCGACCAATGCGGGTCTCGTGCGTGAACGTCGGTTATCTGAGAAACTCTGCCTTACGATGTAGACGTTAGCTTCCCAGGCGTCAGATTCGACTGAATTGAATTTTTTCCCACCCATCCGGCGGCAACTAGGCTCCCACAACGACGACGATCCAGCCTTCGTGCAGGCGCCGGGTTTTTTTCTGCAAGGAGACGGCAACTTGAGACATTTTCTCGCAGTTTGTCTAGTCGCAGTCGTGGTGAGCCTGACGCTTGTCGGCGCGGTGCACGCCCAGTCGCAGTCGACGACCGGCATGATCGAGGGTCGTATCGTCGATCCCGATGGGGTCGGCTTGCCCGGCGCGACCGTGCAGAGGCGTAACACCGGCACCAACTACTCACAGACCGTATTCACACAGAACGACGGCTCGTTTCGAGCGCCGCTCCTGCCGCTCGGTCCGTACGAGATCACCGCGAGCATCCAGGGCTTCTCGACGCTCGTTCGTGAAGGCGTGTCGGTGACGGTCGGGTCGAGCCCGAACATCGTGATGCAGCTCCAGGTCGCGGCCGTACAAGAGAGCCTGACCGTAACGGCCGAGACGCCGCTCATCGAAACGACGCGGCCCGAGGCGGCCACCAAGTTCAGCGAGCAGGCGATCGAAGGATTGCCCAACAACGGCCGCAACTTCCTCAACTACATGCAGCTGACGCCCGGCGTCAGCATCGTGCAAGGTCCGGACGGCGACGAGATCACCGTCAACGGCCAGAAGGGCATTCAGAACAACATCTCGGTGGACGGCGCCGACTTCAACAACCCATTTTTCGGCGAGCAGCGTGGCGGCCAGCGTCCGGCCTTCACGTTCAACATCGACGCGGTGCAAGAGTTCGTCATTGTTACCGATGGCGCCAGCGCTGAGTTCGGCCGCGCTTCGGCCGGGTTCATCAACGTCATCACGCGCTCGGGTACGAACCGGTTCAACGGTACTGCGAACGCCTACTTCAAGGGTGACGCGCTTTCGGGCGATCCCAAACGCGAGGACGGCAGCACGGCACCCGAAGATTTCAACCAGCAGCAGGTCGGTGCAACGTTCGGTGGCCCGATCAAGCGCGACGAGCTGTTCTTCTTCACGTCGGTCGACTCCCAGCGCCGCCGCTCAACGAAGCAACTCGACCCGAATCGCATCGAGCAGCGGGTCGTCGACGCTCTCGCGGCTCTCGGCAGCCCGAACGAGAACGGCCCGATCGAGCGCACGCAGGACGCTCGGGTCTTCCTCGGTAAGGTCGACTGGCACGCCAACGCGGACAACCGGTTCAGCATCCGCTATGCCTATACCTGGTCGGAGCACGAGAACGGCACCTTCGACGTCGACTCGTGGGGCCGCAGCGCCAACGCCATCGAGAAAGACAACTCCAACGCGGTGAGCGGCTCGCTGATCACCACGCTCTCGGACAGTTTCTTCAACGAGTTCCGCTTCCAGTTTGCCCGCGAGGACCGGCCGCGACCGTACAACGGCCCGAACATCAGCGGCCAGAACCGGCCGTTGCCGGATGTGGCCTTTGACTTCGGCTCGCAATATCGCTTCGGGATGCCGTTCTTCATCCCGGTCGACTACCACGACACGCGTATCCAGTTGACCGACAACGTCACCCTCCTGAAGGGCAACCACCTGATCAAGATCGGCGCCGAGTGGAACCGCACCAACGCCTTCCAGACGTTCCGCGGCTTCTTCAACGCCCGCTTCGTGTTCAGTTCGACCGATGGGTTTCTGAACTACCTGGCGAACCCGAACTACGTCGAGTGCGCCGACGGTTCGACCAGCCAGACGGGTAGTTGCCCGGCCGGTGTCGGCGCCAACGGACCGGTGTTGCTGTACCTGCAGCAGCTCGGCGTCGGCAACGTCAGTGCCGAGGAGGCCGGAACCCAAGACATCACGCAGAACGAGATCGCCTTCTTCGTGCAGGATAGCTGGACGATCGGCACCCGTCTGGCGATGGACTACGGTTTGCGCTGGGAATCGCAGATCCAGCCTCCGCTGATTACGCCGATCCCGGACCTGTTCTACACGCCGTTCATCGGGCAGACGCGCAGCGGGCAGCAGTTCCCCGGCGACGGCACGATCCCGTCGGACCTGAAGATGTTCCAGCCGCGGGTCGGCTTGTCGTGGGACCCGGCCGGTGACGGCCTCTCGGTCGTCCGCCTGTCGGCCGGAATCTACAACGCGCGTATCCCGGGTCTGAACATGGCATCGAGCCGTTCTACGGACGGCAGCCGCGGCCAGGAACTGTTCCGCAACAGCGAGCTCGGCGAGGCCGGTATTCTGCCGCCGCCGCCGCCGTTCACCGAGCTCATCACCCAGGCGGAGGTCGGCGACCCGTTCCGGCCCGGTGTGTTCGTGTTCGACAAGAACTTCCAGAATCCCGACACCTACGCGTTCCACGCCGGCTACGAGCGCGAAGTGGTTCAGGACCTGTCACTGGGCGTCAAGGTCAGCTACAACAAGACCGAGCACCTGACCCGGTTCACCAACCGTAACGACCCGCTGCTGGGCGCGGTGTGGTCGACCGGGCTGACGGGCCCGGGCGATTTCAACGGCGTCGGTACGCTAACGACCATCGAATCAACGGCGCGCAGCGAGTACGTCGGGCTGACCCTGACGGTGCGCAAGCGGTTGTCGAACAACTACATGTTCGACGTCAACTACACGCTGTCGAAAGATCAGTCCGACGACGACAACGAGCGCGACCCGTTCACCTTTACGTACGCCAAGATCACCGATCTCGGTCCGGAGTTCGGCTACTCGAATCGCGATCAGCGGCATCGTTTCAATGCCTACCTCCTGACCACCCTTCCGCATGAGGTCAACTTCAACGCGCGCTACTCGTACCGTTCGGCGCAGCCGTTCGCGATCACCGCAACGGGTGATCCGGCGGCGACGCCGCAGGATCGCATCAACGCCGACGGCTCGGTCACGCAGCGCAACCTGGGCCGAAAGGACAACGAGTTCTCCTCTCTGGACTTGCGGCTGTCGAAGCTCTTCGACACCGGCACCGTGCAGGTCGAAGCTATCCTCGATGTCTTCAACCTGTTCGGCTCGGTGAACGTCCTGCAACCGCAGACGACAAACTTGATCTTCAACTTCGACGGCACCGTGCAGGCCGGCGCCGGGCGGCCGCGTGAGGCGCAGTTCGGTGTGCGTGTCATCTTCTGAGTCAGCGGCGGACGATCGAGACGATGTCGTCGGGACGCTGCACCGTGTAGTCGGGCTCGTCCGTCCAGGCGCCGAACTCGGCCCCGAGGCCGTAGGCGGCGCCGATGGCGAACACACGGATATCGTGGCCGTCCGCGGCCAGGGCCTCGTTGGCGTTGCGCGCGCACTCGATGTCGACTTGATGGTCGCCGACGTAGGCCACGTGCCCGGGAGCCATGCCCGTGAGTCGATCGAGGCACATCAGCAGCCCATCGGGGGCGGGCTTCTGGCGGACCGCGGATACCTCCTCGTAGCCGATGACGAGCTCGAAATGGTCGAGGAGCCCCTCGTTCGCCAGCGAGCGCTCGATGTTGTCCTTGGAATTCATCGAGACGATGCCGTGCGGCAGGTTGCGCAGCTCCCCGAGCGCTGATTCAACGCCGTCGTACACCGCGGCCACGGTGTC
>JADFNY010000440.1 GCA_022563115.1 Acidobacteriota bacterium
CATGCGGCACATCGCCCGCTACCACGAGCTGGGCCTGATCGGGGACACGCTCATCCTCAAGATCTTCTGGAACGAGGGCACGATCGGCCCGGAGCCGGGCATGCGAGGGCTGCAGATGTACCTCGATGCGGTGCCGGCCGGCGTGAACTGCCAGTGGTTCAACACCGTCTACGACGGCATCCCCGGCGAGCCGACGTTGCGCCGCACCAGCCTGCTCGCCGCCGCCACCGGCGGGCTGAAGGCGAGGTGCATCACGAGGTTCTTCTTTGGATCGTCGGTGAAACGGTGGCCGGTCGCAGCAGATGCGATGGTTAATCGGCTGCCGATACCGGCGGTGCCGAGCAACTCTCCGTGGGCCTCGAAGAACTGGCGCCAGGAGACGTCGCCAGGGCCGTTGATCAGGTAACGAGGCGGCGCCGTGGCGGACGAGTCAATCTCGGCGGTCAACCCCTGGAACACCGCCTGGCATACGTCGTCGACGTAGACGCAGTTGCAGCGTCCGGCCCCGCCCAGCGGCAGCTCGACACCCTCGCTCTTGCAGCCGACGAAGGCGTGATTGCTCCAGCTTCCTCCCCAGCCGTAGACCACGGTCGGCTGCAGGATCACGGTGCGCGTGAACCCGGCTCGCCAGTGCGCCGCCAGGGAGCACTCGATGCGGAGCTTGGACTCGATGTACGGATCGCGATAGCGGGCCGGCCGCGTGTCTTCGTCGATTGTTCCGTCGCCGGACTGGTCGTAGACCGCGTTCGTGCTCAGGTGCACGAGGCGCGCGACGCTCCCCGCCTTGCACGCCGAGATCACGTTTTCGGTCGCTGCTACCGCGTGCGGGCGATTGCGGAAGTCGTAGGCGAAGTGAACGAACGCGTCGCAGTCACGCGCCCCGAACCGCACTGCGTGCGCCTGGGTGATGTCGCAGATGCGATAGTCGACGCCGGGAAGCTCCTCGGTGGGCAGACTCCGCACCAGCGCCGCGACGCCGTCGAAACGCGATCCGTAGAGCTCGATGAAGCGCCGGGCGATGAAGCCGTTGGCGCCGCTGACGGCGACCCGACCGGGCTGGTGGGCGGCAGCGCCGGGAAGTGTGCGGTCCGGGCTGTCGTTGTGTCGCTCGCTCATCATCGGCTGCTGGCCGGGTACGGAAAAACCTCGAAGGTGTCGCTACGGTAGACTAGCCGCCGGCCTCAGACATGCAAATCTCGGTCTTCTGCTACCACAACGCCATCGCCTCGGGGCTCGAGAAGGATCTCGCCTTCCTGGCGAAGAACGGCTACGAGACGCTCCTCGCGAGCGAGGTCGTGGACGTGCTGACGGGTGCCCGGCCGGCGCCCGACAAGGCCGTCGCCCTGACCTTTGACGATGGCTTGCTCAGCCTCGAGACCGTTGGGTTACCGCTCTTCGAGCGTTACGGTGCCAAAGCGACGATCTTCGCGATCACCGGCCTGACACCGGAAGGGCGCACCGAACCGACCGGTTCGGGCGATCTCTTCAAGCTTCTGGGTTGGGACAATCTGCGTGCCTTGAAGGACACCGGCCTCGTCGAGATCGGATCGCACGGCCACCGGCACAACCCGGTGCACGTTGGCGCGGCCGACGGTCCCCCGGTGGCGGTGGCCGACTACGACCGCCTGTACGATGTCCCGGTGCCCTACACCGACGCCTACGACGCCGACGCCATCCGCGCCGTCGACGGAACCGCGTCGCGCCCTTCGATCCAGCTCCTGGCCGCCAACAAGGTCTTGGTTGACGGCGAGCTCGCCGCTGCCGCGCCCCTCGTGCGCGAGGATCTGCGCCGCTCCGCCGAAGCATTGCGTGATCGACTGGGCATCGAGCGTGTGCACCTGTGCCTTCCCCAGGGCGCCGGTAGCGAGGCGGTCCCCGACCTCGCCCGTGAAGCCGGCATGGAGTCCGTCTTCTGGTCGCGCCGCGGCGATCGTGATGCCAACCACCCCGGCGACGACCCCTACCGGATCGTGCGCCGCAAGCACGACTTCGTCCGCCGCCTGCCCGGCCGCGGCCGCCGCTCTGCCGTCTCCGTCGTCCTGACCAAGGTCCGCCGCCGCCTCACCTCCGACCCATGGGTGTAGCGAATCTCGGCGGGGGCTTCGGTTCCGGCGCACTCGGGATCGGCGCCAACGCTGATTCCGGTGGCCGTTGTGAGCTACGAGCATTGGCGCCGGGGCGGCTCGGATGCGGATTCGCGCGCCCAGGTGCTGCGGGCGGTGCGACGCGAAATCCGAGCGGTCGACGACCAGCTGCCCATCATGACCCTCA